>NZ_JACVTT010000084.1:0-21547 GCF_016624665.1 Stenotrophomonas sp. S39
GTTGCCGGCCAGCGGCCGGCACTACCGCAGGTGCAGGGCGCAGCCCTGCCGGTGCTACGCTACCGCCACCGACAACCACGGAGGCGGGATGGGGGCGATCGTGTTGTTGCCGCTGGGCGTGGACGATGCCGCGCTCGACCGCTGCCTGGCCGCGCTCGATACCGGCACCGCAGCGGGTACCGCCGTGTGGCTGGCCGACGACGCCCAGGCCGGGCCGCGCGCCCAGGCCGTGGTAGAGCATTGGCTGACACAGACGCCACTGCAGGCCGAGTACACCCGCCGCGCGCGCCCGCTCGGCGAAGTCGCCCACCTCGATGAAATGCTGCGCGCCTGCGAGGGGCTGGACGTGGCCGTGCTGGCCCCGGACAGCGTGCCCGCGCCGGGCTGGCTGCAGCAGCTGCAGGCCGCCTTCGCCCGCGATGCCGCCATCGCCACCGCCACGCCCTGGTGCAACGCGGGTGAAACCGCCGCGTGGCCGCGGCTGGGCGAGATCAATCCGGAACCGGCCGATCCCGCGCTGCTGGCCCACACCTGTGCATCCCTGCCCAACCTGCACCCGGAACTGCCCTCGGCGGTGACCCATGCGGTGCTGGTGCGTGGCAACGCGCGCCGCCGTGCCGGTGGCCTCGACACCGACAGCTACCTTGGCTGGAACGCCGCGCTGGTCGACCTCAGCCTGCGCATGGCCGGGCTGGGCTGGCGCAACGTGCTGTGCGAGAACGCCTTTGTCAGCCGTGCCGGCGAGGCCGCGAGCCGCGAGGGCGACCTGGAGGCCCTGGCCGCGCGATGGCCGGGCTGGATGCCGCGGCTGGCCGACTTCCTCATGCACGATCCGCTGCATGCGCTGCGCGATGACCTGCAGCAACGGTTGCGGCAGGCGATAATGCCGCGTGACCAGGGTGACCTGTTCGCCATGCCCACGCCGCCGGAGTCGCCTGCTTGAACCCTGCCATTGCCGCCATCGTCGTCACCTACCAGAGCGGCAGCACCATCGATGCCTGCCTGTCGCGGCTGCGCCAGGCGCAGGACGTGGCACAGATCCGGGTGGTGGACAACGGTTCGCAGGATGACACGCTGGAAATCGTGCAGCGCCACGCCAGCCACGATCCGCGGGTACGCTTCATCGGCAACCCGGACAACCCCGGCTTTGCCGCCGCCAACAACCAGGGCGTCGCCGATTCCAGCAGCCCGTGGCTGGCCTTCATCAATCCCGACCTGCTGGTGGAGGAAGACACCCTGGCGGCGCTGCGCGAGCGCGCGCTGGCACTGGGTGATTGCCTGCTGGGCGTGGAGCAGGTGGACGAGCACGGCTTCGCCGACGACGCCGTGCGCCGGCGCGATCCCGACTTCCTGGCCATGCTGCGTTCGCCTGGCCGCGGCGGGCGGCTGGCGATTCCACGTGACCCGGCGCAGGCGCTGCAGCGGGTGCCGGCATTGTCCGGCGCGCTGCTGCTGATGTCGCGTGCGCTGTTCGACCGCATCGGTGGCTGGGACGCGGGCTACCGCCTGCACGCCGAGGACCTCGACCTGTGCCGCCGCGTACGCGATGCCGGCGGCGTGGTCGCCATCGCCAACGATCTGCGGGTGACCCACGTGCGTGGGGTGTCCAGCCGGTCGCGGCCGTTCTTCGTTGAATGGCACAAGCACCGTGGGCTGTGGCGCTACTTCAGCAAGTTCGAGGCGAAGCAGCGCTCGGCGCCGGTGCGGGTGATGGTGTGGGGGGCAATCTGGGCCCATGCGCTGATGCTGGTGCCGCGGCTGCTGCGCAAGGCGCTCTGATCCCTGTAGCGCCGAGCCCACGCTCGGCCGCTTTCCGTTCCGGGTCCATGACGTCTGACGCAGGAGCAGCCGAGCATCGGCTCGACTCTACACAGCGGCGCCGCGAATCCGCGATTCACCCGAACGGGCGCATAATTGGCCCATGGCCATCATCCAGTCCCTGCTCGACACCGACCTGTACAAGTTCACCATGATGCAGGCGGTGCTGCACCAGCACCCCGGCGCCCTGGTCCAGTACCGGTTCAAGTGCCGCACCCCCGGTATCGACCTGGCGAACTACATCGACCAGATCAACGAAGAAATCGACCACCTGTGCAGCCTGCGCTTCACCAGCGAAGAGCTGGACTACATGCGTGGCCTGCGCTTCGTGAAGCCCGACTTCGCCGATTTCCTCGGCCTGTTCCACCTCGATCGCAAGTACATCCAGCTGCAGCCGTCCAAGACCGTGCCCGGCGAGATCGACCTGGACATCACCGGTCCGTGGCTGCACACGATCCTGTTCGAAGTGCCGCTGCTGGCGATCATCAATGAGGTCTGGTTCCGCAACACCACCACGGCGGATTTCGCCGAGGGCGAACGCCGCCTGCAGGCCAAGGCGGCGCTGCTGCGCGATACCCCCGGCTTCGAACAGTGCCGCATCGCCGATTACGGCAGTCGCCGCCGCTACTCGCGCGACTGGCATGCGCGCCTGCTGCCGCTGCTGCGCGATGCGCTCGGCCCGCAGCTGGTCGGCACCAGCAACGTGCACTTCGCCCGCCTGTACGGCATGACCCCGCACGGCACCATGGCCCACGAATACCTGCAGGCCTTCCAGGCCCTGGGCCCGCGCCTGCGGGATTCGCAGGTGGCGGCGCTGGAATCGTGGGCGCGCGAGTACCGCGGCGACCTCGGCATCGCGCTGTCCGACGTGGTCGGCCTGGATGCGTTCCTGCGCGATTTCGATATGTACTTCTGCAAGCTGTTCGACGGCGTGCGCCACGATTCGGGCGACCCGTTCGACTGGGGCGACCGCATGCTCGCCCACTTCCAGCAGCGCCGCGTCGATCCGCGCAGCAAGGTCCTGGTCTTCAGCGATGGCCTGGACATCACCAAGGTGATGCGCCTGTACGACTACTTCCGCGGCCGCTGCCAGGTGGCGTTCGGCGTGGGCACGCACCTGACCAACGACCTGGGCCCGACCCCGCTCAACATCGTCATCAAGATGGTCCGCTGCAATGGCCAGCCGGTGGCAAAGTTGAGCGATTCGCCCGGCAAGAGCATGTGCGATGACCCCGGCTACCTCAGCTACCTGCGCCAGGTGTTCGAACTGCCGCCGGAAGTGCCCCAGGGCTGATTGCCCGGGGCCGGTTGCGCTGGGCGGCGACGCTCAGGGGTAGTCGACGCGCACCAGGTAAGCCCCCTGCAGCGGCTGCTGCTTCGGGGCTTCCAGGCGGTAGCTTTCCGAAAACACCAGATCGCCCGCGCGCAGGCTGCGGGCAGCCACGGCCAGCTGCTGGCCCTGGCGCTTGCCGTCGCGCAGCACCGCGCCCTGGCCCTCATCCATCGCCACCAATGCCACCGTCGCGCCCTTGGCCGACAGCGGGCAGCCTTCCAGGCGCAGCTGCTGCTGGTCCACGCGCGCCGAGCACCCCGGATCAACGATGCGACCGCTGAAGCGGATCGTGCCGCTGTCGGCATGTGCCAGCGAACTGACGCCCATCAGGGCCACGCAGAGCAGGATCGAGGTCTTCATGACGTTCTCTGGTTCGGTATGTGTCTGTTAACGACAGCCCGGAACAGTCTTTAAGGGTCAGAGTTTCGATCTGGAAGGCGCGTCACTGAGCAACAGTGATGCGCGTCAAATATTGCGTTTTTGCCTTGAAAACAGCTTCCTCCTCGCCCTGTGACACGCGCGTAAACCCCCGCTGCGCAGGAGTGTGACGTGCGTTCGATACGCGCCAGCGGCATGGCGGGTAGCACGCCAAATATTTGGCGTCAATGTGCGATGCGACACGTTCATTGCGTGAACTGCATCACATTTGTGATCTATACTGTCGGCTCGGACCCCAAGGATGGCGTCATCGCGGGTCCGGCCACAGGTGAGACGCAAGGATGGGTCTGATGCCCGGCAGTGCTCCTTGCTTCCTCCTCTACGTCCACATTCCTCAGTAGGGTTAGAAAGCAAATGCGCAAGATCAATCTGTTCGCCGTCCTCCTGCTTGCTGCCGCACCGCTGGCCGCCAACGCCGCCGATGGCACGATCACCTTCAAGGGCAAGGTCACCGACGTCACCTGCCAGATCACCACCCCGGCCGGCAAGGACTTCACCGTCAACCTGCCGACCGTGTCGAAGGCTTCGCTGGCCACCGTCGGTGCCACCAACGGCCGCACCCAGTTCGCCATCAACCTGAGCAAGTGCGGCACCAACAGCAACGTCGCCACCTACTTCGAGCCGGGTTCCACCGTTGATTTCGCGACCGGCCGCCTGCTGAACCAGACCCCGACCTCCGCCAATGGCGCAGGCAACGTGCAGGTCCAGCTGCTGGGCAGCAACTTCGACGTGCTGCCGATCAAGGCCGCCAGCTCCGGCCTGGCCCAGACCAACTCGCAGTGGGTGAACACCGGCACCGCCGGCACCGCCGACCTGAACTACTACGCTGAGTACTACGCAACCGGCGCAGCGTCGGCTGGCGAAGTCAGCACCAGCGTCAAGTACACGATCATCTACAACTGATCGTTGCCGCCTGGTCCCTGTCCGGTGCCAGCACCGGGCAGGGGCATTGCCTTCACCCACGGGTAGTTCCTCCGATGAAAGCCTTTCTTTCCCGGACGCTGCTGACGGCCGCGTTCTCACTCGCCCTGTGCCAGACGGCGCTGGCTGGCGTGGTCATCAATGGTACGCGGGTGATCTACCCCGGCCAGGCGCGCGAAGTCACCGTGCAGGTGGACAACGTGGGCGATTCGCCTTCCCTGGTCCAGGCCTGGATCGACAGTGGCGATGCCAACCAGACCGCCGACAGCAGCGATGCGCCGTTCGTGCTGACGCCGCCGATCAGCCGCGTCGAGCCGGGCCGCAGCCAGGCGCTGCGCGTGATGTTCACCGGTGCCAAGCTGCCGACCGACCGCGAAACGGTGTTCTGGTTCAACGTGCTGGACGTGCCGCCTTCGCCGGCCCGCACGGGCGATGCCGACCAGAACATGCTGCAGGTGGCATTCCGCTCGCGGCTCAAGCTCTTCTACCGCCCGCAGGGCCTTCCCGGTACCGCCAACGAAGCGCCCGCGCTGCTGCGCTGGAGCCGCTCGGGCGACCGCCTGCGCGTGGAAAACCCGAGTGCGTACCACGTCACCCTGGCCGAAGTGCATGCGTTGGCAGGCACCCGCGACGAGGTGGTCGAGGACAAGGGAAAAATGGCCGCGCCCGGCCAGAGCATCGAATTCACCGTGCCTGCAGCGACCACGCAGGTGCGCTTTGTCACCATCAATGATTTTGGCGGGCGCGTAGAGCGCACCGTCGATCTCGCCCGCGGGAACTGATCGAACGGCTGCATGCAGGCAGCGCGCCCCGTCATGGCTGCACCACGGCCGTCGTCAAGGAATGTCAGTGTGATTGGAAACAGATTGACATTGTCGATCCGGCAGGCCGTATGCCTGCTGGCCGCTGGGGCCGCAAGCCCTGGATGGGCTGTGGCCGCGCCTGCAAACCTGGGCGAGCAGGCATTGATGGCGCAGAGCACCGCAGCGACCGCCGCGCCTCCGGAGCAGGCCCAGTTCAATTCCAGTTTCCTGTCCGGCAAGGCCGGCCAGGTCGATCTTGCCGCCTTCGCCAACGGCAATCCGATGGTCGCGGGCAGCTACCGCGTGGATGTGTACGTCAACGGTGCCTGGCAGGGGCGTCGTGACGTCGAGTTCAAGGCCGATGCCCAGGGCAAGGTCGACGCCTGCCTGGGCCTGCCCATGCTGGAGGAATTCGGCGTGGACAGCGAGGCCGTCCTGGCCCAGCAGGACCCTGCCGTGCCCACGGCCGCCGATGCCTGCGTGCCGGTGCAGCAGCGCATGGCCAATGCCTTCGGCACGTTCGACAGTGGCAGCCTGCGCTACGACCTGAGCATCCCGCAGGTGTTCCTGCGCCGACACGCGCGCGGCTACGTCAACCCTGCGCTGTGGGACCGCGGCATCAACGCCGGCTTCCTCGGCTACACCTTCAATGCCGTCGACAGCCAGACGCGTACCGAAGGCGGTGGCCGCAACCGCACCGCCTATCTGGGCCTGAACTCCGGCATCAACCTGGGCGGCTGGCAGCTGCGGCATGATTCCAACCTGACCTGGAGCGACGGCAACGGGCGCCATTGGCAGAGCATCGCCACCTATGCCCAGCGTGGCATCGCGCAGGTGCGCGGCATGCTGACCGTCGGCGAAGCGTTCACCAGTGGCGAACTCTTTGACTCCATCGCCTACCGTGGTGCCAGCCTGGCCACCGATGACCGCATGCTGCCCGACTCGCTGCGTGGCTACGCGCCGGTCGTGCGCGGCATTGCTGAAACCAACGCGCGGGTGGAAGTGCGGCAGAGCCAGCAGCTGATCTATTCCACCACCGTGTCGCCCGGCAGCTTCGTCATCGACGATCTGTACCCCACCGGCTACGGCGGTGACCTGGAAGTGTCGGTCATCGAAGCCGATGGCCGCCGCCGCACCTTCAGCGTGCCGTTCGGCTCGGTGCCGCAGATGCTGCGCGCGGGTGTCTCGCGCTATGCAGTCACCGCTGGCCAGGTGCGCAACGACCTGCTGCGCGATGATCCGTGGCTGCTGCAGGGCACCTGGCAGCGTGGCATCGACAACCGGGTGACGGTCTACGGTGGCAGTGCGTTGAGCACCGGCTACGTTTCGCTGCTCTACGGTGCGGGCGTGTCGACCCCGGTGGGTGCGTTCGCCGCCGATGTCACCCATGCGCGGACACGCCTGGATACGCTGGGCGAGCGCTCCGGCGCCAGCGTGCGCCTGAGCTACAGCAACCTGATCGGCGAGACCAACACCAACCTGACCCTGGCCGCGTACCGCTATTCCACCGGGGGGTTCTACAGCCTCCAGGACGCACTGATGGTGCGCGACGACATCAGCCGCGGCAACGACCCCAGCGTGCGTGGCCGCCAGCGCAGCCAGTTCCAGGTGACCCTCAACCAGCCGCTTGGCCTGCGCGGTGGTTCGCTGTACGTCACCGGTGCGCTGCGCGACTTCTATGACCGCCCGGGCACCAGCAAGCAGTACCAGGTGGGCTACAACAACGCCTGGCGCTCGTTGAACTTCGGCGTGTCCGCCATCCGTACCGAAGAAGGACTCGCCGGCACTGCCGACACCCAGTACCTGCTGTCGATGAGCGTGCCGCTGGGGCAGGGCCGCCGCCAGCCGATGTCGTTCAGCGCCGACGTGGGCGTGCGTGATCGTTCGGGCTATGACTCCAGCCGCATCGGCATCACCGGCTCTGCCGGCAGTGACAACGAACTCAGCTACGGCGTCGCGCTGTCCGACAGCCGCGAGGGTGGCACCACCGGTATCGCCAACGCCGAGTACCGCAGCCGCTATGCAGCGACGAGCGCGTCCTACGGGTACTCCAGCGCATTCCGCCAGTTGGCGGTCGGCGCGACGGGCAGCCTGGTGGTGCATGGCGGTGGCGTAACGCTTTCGCCGCAGCGCGGTGACACGCTGGTGCTGGTGCAGGCCGCCGGCGCCCGTGACGCCCGCGTGGCCAATGCGCCGGGCTTGCGCATCGATGGTCGTGGCTATGCCGTGGTGCCCTATGTTTCGCCGTACCGCCTCAACACGATCACCCTCGACCCGCAGGGCATGTCGCTGGACGTCGAGCTGGAAGGCAGCAGCCAGTCGATCGCCCCGTACGCCGGTGCGATCAGCCTGCTGCGCTTCGAAACCCGGCAAGGTCGCGCGCTGCTGATCCAGGCGCATGGCGCCGATGGCAGCACGCTGCCCTTCGGCGCGCAGGTGAAGGATGCACAGGGCCAGCCGGTGGGCATGGTCGGGCAGGGTGGCCGCGTGTACGTGCGTACCGCCGATGACAGCGGCCAGCTGCAGGTTGAGTGGGGCGACGACGCGGATGCCCGCTGCACGATCGATTACACGGCGCCCGCCAGCGCCGACGCCGGCCCGGCCGGACTGACTACCGTGGAGGCCCTATGCCGTTGATGTCGTTCCGCCGTGGCACTCTGGTGATGGCGCTGCTGGCTGCGGGCACGGGCCTGTCGGGGCAGGCGCTGGCTGCGTGTTCAATCGATACGCGAGGCTTCATTGCCCAGGACGTGGAAATGGACATGGGGCAGGTGGTCATCCTGCCAACCACGCCCGTGGGCGGTGTGATCAAGCAGTTGAGCGTGCCGATCATCGCAAGGAACAGCGTGGCCAGCTGTGACTGGTGGGCGGGTGGACGCTCGGTAGGCGTCTACTTCAACGCCGCGCAGCAGCGGCTGTCCCCCGGGTACTCCAATGTCTACCAGACCGGCGTGGAGGGTGTAGGCATCCGCCTGTACCGCGACTCGGGCGCCATCCAGACCTATTACCCGCATCAGATCTCCTACTCTGCCGGATCGACCATCTCGCTGGTCGCGGGCCAGTTCAAGATCGAGCTGATCAAGACTGCCGCGGTGACGGGGTCGGGGATCATCGCGCCCAATGGGCGCTTCACCAATTACTACTTCGACGGTGATGGCGCTGGCCGCCCTGTGCTGACGTCGTCCTTCAAGGGGGCGGGCACCACCGTTGTCAGCCCCACCTGCGAAGTGGATGCGGGCAGCCGCAACATCGTGGTCGATTTCGGCAGCGTGCCCAACGACAGCTTCACCGGCGTGGGCTCGCGTGCCGTGGATCGCGATTTCAACATCAACCTGCGCTGCCAGGGCAGCAACGTGGCGCAGTACCAGAGCACCATCGGCATCCAGCTCGATGCCACGTCGGCCAGCGGCAACCAGCCCGGGACGCTGGCCCTTACCAGTAGCAGCAACAGCGCCACGCGCATCGGCATCCAGATCGTGCGCCGCAATGGCAGCAACGAGCAGACGATCCGCTTCGGCGACAGCCTGATGCTGGGTGATACGGTGACCGGCAGCTCGACGATGTCGCTGCCGCTGCGCGCGCGCTACGTCCAGACCCAGGCCGGCACGGTGGGGCCGGGTGAAGCCAACGGCACTGCCACGTTCACGATTACCTACAATTGATCTGCCGCTGGGCATGGCCCGTCTGCGGTAGTGCCGGCCGCTGGCCGGCAACCGCGATCTGTTACTCCAACGCGTAACGCAGCACGAACAGCGTCGCCACCAGCCACACCGCCGGGTGCACTTCACGCCAGCGGCCGGTACCGGCCTTCAATGCGGCATAGGCGATGAAGCCGAACGCCAGGCCATTGGCAATGGAATAGGTGAACGGCATCGCCAGCGCACACAGCGCGGCCGGCACCGATTCGGTCAGGTCGCTCCAGTCCACTTCCACCAGTTCGCGCAGCATCAGGCCGGCCACGAACAGCAGGGCAGGCGAGGTGGCATAGGCGGGCACCATCGCCGCCAGCGGCGAGAACAGCAGTGCGGCCAGGAACAGCGCCGACACCACCAGTGCGGTCAGCCCGGTGCGGCCACCGACCTGCACGCCCGAGGCGCTTTCGGCGAAGGCGGTGGTGCTGCTGGTGCCCAGCAGCGAACCGGCCACGATCGCCGTGCTGTCAGCCAGCAGCGCACGGCCGAAGCGCTTCTGCGCGCCCGGCAGCTTCAGCAGGCCGGCGCGACCCACCACGCCATACAGCGTGCCGGTGGCATCGAACACTTCCACCAGCACGAACACCAGCACCACCTGCAGCAGCACCGCCAGCGGCGCGCCGCCGTCGTGGTGCAGCAGGCCGGGCAGGTCCAGCTGCAGGAAGGTCGGTGCCAGGCTCGGCGGCAGCGAGACCAGGCCGTGATACTGCACATCGCCCAGTGCCCAGCCGGCGCCGGTGACGGCGAGGATGCCGATCAGGATCGCACCGCGCACGCGCCGCGCTTCCAGCACGGCAATCAGCAGGAAGCCGCCCAGGGCCAGCAGCGGCGGTGCGGTATTCAGCGGGCCCAGGGCCACCAGGGTGTCTTCGTTGCCGACGATCACCCCGGATTTCTGCAGCGCGATGATCGCCAGGAACAGGCCGATGCCGGCCACGATGGCCGAGCGCAGCGATGAAGGGATGCCGGCCACCAGCCACGCGCGCACGCCGGTCAGCGACAGCACCAGGAACACCAGCCCGGAAATGAACACCGCGCCCAGTGCCTGCTGCCACGGCAGGCCCGCAGCACCCACCACGGTGAAGGCGAAGAAGGCGTTCAGGCCCATGCCCGGGGCCATGCCCACCGGGAAGTTGGCCGCCAGTGCCATCACCGCCGAGCCCAGTGCCGCAGCCAGGCAGGTGGCCACGAACACCGCGCCGGCATCCATGCCCGTGGTGCCCAGGATTTCCGGGTTGACGAAGACGATGTAGGACATCGTCAGGAAGGTGGTGACACCGGCCAGCAGCTCGGTACGCACGGTGGTGCCGTGCTGCTGCAGCTGGAACAGGCGTTCGAACAGGGACATGGGGGTTCTCACAACAATAAGGAGTCACCACCAACGGTGGTGACCTACCCAAATGCAGAACGTGGGTACCGACCGTTGGTCGGTACGCCTCAAAGCGTCACCACCAACGGTGGTGACCTACCAGAATGCAGAACGGCCGCGCAGAGCGCGGCCGTTCTTTCTTTCTTATTTCAGCGCCTTGAAGCGCAGGCGCTTCGGCGCAGCGTCGTCGCCCATGCGGCGGCGCTTGTCTTCTTCGTACTCGCGGTAGTTGCCCTGGAAGAACTCCACGTGCGAGTCGCCTTCGAACGCCAGGATGTGGGTCGCGATGCGATCCAGGAACCAGCGGTCATGCGAAATGACGAAGGTGTTGCCCGGGAACTCCAGCAGCGCATCTTCCAGCGCACGCAGGGTTTCGATGTCCAGGTCGTTGGACGGTTCGTCGAGCAGCAGCACGTTGCCACCCTGCAGCAGGGTCTTGGCCATGTGCAGGCGGCCACGCTCACCACCGGACAGCGAACCGACCATCTTCTGCTGGTCCTGGCCCTTGAAGTTGAAGCGGCCGATGTAGGCGCGCGACTGGATCTCGATGCCGTTGATGTTGAGGATGTCCAGGCCGCCAGCGATTTCCTGGAAGACGTTGTGGTTGCCTTCCAGCGCGTCGCGGCTCTGGTCCACGTAGGACAGCTTCACGGTCGGGCCGACCACGATCTCGCCGGTGTCCGGCTTTTCCTGGCCGGTGATCATCTTGAACAGGGTCGACTTACCGGCACCGTTCGGGCCGATGATGCCGACGATGGCGCCGGCCGGCACCAGGAAGCTCAGGTTGTCGAACAGCAGGCGGTCGCCGAACTTCTTGGAGACGTTCTTGAACTCCATCACCGCGTTGCCCAGGCGCTCGCCCGGCGGGATGAAGATTTCATTGGTCTCGTTGCGCTTCTGGTAATCGACCGACTGCAGCTCTTCCAGGCGGGCCAGACGGGCCTTGCCCTTGGTGCGGCCGCCCTTGGCGTTCTGGCGCGACCACTCCAGTTCCTTCTGGATCGCCTTCTGGCGGGCCTTTTCCTGGTTGTCTTCCTGCTTCAGGCGCTCATCCTTCTGGGTCAGCCAGTCGGTGTAGTTGCCCTTCCACGGAATGCCGCGGCCGCGGTCCAGTTCCAGGATCCACTCGGCGGCGTTGTCCAGGAAGTAGCGATCATGGGTGACCGCCACCACGGTGCCGGTGTAGCGCGCCAGGAACTGTTCCAGCCATTCCACCGACTCGGCGTCGAGGTGGTTGGTCGGTTCGTCGAGCAGCAGCATGTCCGGCTTCTGCAGCAGCAGGCGGCACAGCGCCACGCGGCGCTTTTCACCACCGGACAGCTTGCCGACCACGGCATCCCACGGCGGCAGGCGCAGCGCATCGGCGGCCACGTCCAGCTGGTTTTCCAGGGTGTGCGCGTCGCCAGCGGCGAGGATCGCCTCCAGGCGCTCCTGTTCCTTGGCCAGGGCGTCGAAGTCGGCACCTTCCTCGGCGTAGGCGGCATACACCGCTTCCAGCGCGGCCTGGGCCTGCAGCACTTCGCCCACGCCTTCCTCGACCGCTTCACGCACGGTCTTGGTCGGGTCCAGCTCCGGTTCCTGCGCCAGGTAGCCGACCTTGATGCCGGCCTGCGGGCGGGCTTCGCCCTCGAAATCGGTGTCCACGCCGGCCATGATCTTCAGCACGGTGGACTTGCCGGCGCCGTTCAGGCCCAGCAGGCCGATCTTCGCGCCCGGGAAGAAGGACAGCGAGATGTCCTTGATGATCTGCCGCTTGGGCGGGACCACCTTGGACACGCGGTTCATGGTGTAGATGTATTGCGAGGACATGAGGTCTCCGTAGGGGCGCGGCCCTGCACCCGTCCGTCAGCGGGAAGATCCCGGACGACAGCGGGCACAGACTGAATGGAATACCCCCAATTATAGCCGGAACCGGTTCCCGGCCGCGCCTGTCGGCGCCCCGCGGGGCTGGCCGAAGGCTGAATACAGAGTGCAATACGTCAACGGGAAGCGTTTCCAGCCGGAAACGGTTCAGATCGCCTGCGCAATATGGACATCACCACCCACCCAGCAGAGGTCTGTCATGCGCATCAACTTCATCGTGGCCGGGGCCATGGCCTCTGTACTGGCCCTGGGCGCCGTCACCCCGGCATTCGCCGACAACGACCACCGTGACCGCCGCGAATGGCGGGAAGACCGCCGCGACGATCGCCGCGAGTACCGCCACGATGTGCGCGAGGCGCGCCGCGACTACGAACGCGACCGCCGCGATGCACGCCGTGACTGGCGCCGCGACCATGACCGTCGCTACTACCATCCGGCGCCGCCGCCGCCGCGCGTGGTCTACCGCCCCGGCTATCGCCCGGGCCCGGGCTACGGCTGGCAGGTCGGCCACCGCTACCGTGATTACTACCGTGGCCCGATCTACGTGGTGAACGACTACCCGCGCTACCACCTGCGTCGCCCGCCGTATGGTCACCACTGGATCCGCGACGACCGCGGCAACATGCTTCTGGTGGCCATCGCCACCGGAGTCATCGCCCAGTACGTGCTCAGCCGCTGAGCCGGCGGTCACATCCACGCATGGCGTGGATCTACTGACCTGCCGGGCCAGATCCATACGGGGCCGGATCTCCTCCAGGGGATCCGGCCCTGCGTCCATTCCGGCCCCGGCGGGCCGCCACGGGGCTACAATCAGAGGCTGTGCCATCCCCCTTTTTCCCTGCCTGCCGGAGTAACCGATGTTCCCGCGTGACGTCCGCATCGAAACCTACGATCCCGAACTGGCCAAGGCCATCGCCGCCGAAACCCAGCGTCAGGAAGACCACGTCGAGCTGATCGCCAGCGAGAACTACACCAGCCCGGCCGTGATGGAGGCCCAGGGCAGCCAGCTGACCAACAAGTACGCCGAAGGCTACCCGGGCAAGCGCTACTACGGTGGCTGCGAGTACGTGGACATCGCCGAGCAGCTGGCGATCGACCGCCTCAAGCAGCTGTTCGGTGCGGACTACGCCAACGTGCAGCCGCACAGCGGTTCGCAGGCCAACCAGGCCGTGTACTTCGCCCTGCTGCAGCCGGGCGACACCATTCTCGGCATGAGCCTGGCCCACGGCGGCCACCTCACCCACGGTGCCAAGGTGAATGCTTCCGGCAAGCTGTTCAACGCCGTGCAGTACGGTGTGAACGACCAGGGCCTGATCGATTACGACGAAGTCGAGCGCCTGGCCCTGGAGCACAAGCCGAAGATGGTCGTGGCTGGTTTCTCGGCCTACTCGCAGGTGATCGACTGGGCACGCTTCCGCGCCATCGCCGACAAGGTCGGTGCCTACCTGTTCGTGGACATGGCCCACGTGGCTGGCCTGGTCGCCGCCGGCGTCTACCCGAGCCCGCTGGAACACGCCCACGTGGTCACCTCGACCACCCACAAGACCCTGCGCGGTCCGCGCGGCGGCATCATCGTCGCCAAGGGCGCCGACGAAGACCTGGTCAAGAAGCTGCAGTCGGTGGTGTTCCCGGGCATCCAGGGTGGCCCGCTGATGCACGTCATCGCCGCCAAGGCCGTGGCCTTCAAGGAAGCGCTGGAACCGGGCTTCACCGCCTACCAGCAGCAGGTGGTGAAGAACGCCCAGGCGATGGCCAACACGCTCATCGCGCGCGGCTACAAGATCGTCTCCGGCGGCACCCAGAACCACCTGATGCTGGTGGACATGATCGGCAAGGACGTGTCCGGCAAGGATGCGGAAGCCGCGCTGGGCAAGGCCCACATCACCGTCAACAAGAACTCGGTGCCGAACGACCCGCGTTCGCCGTTCGTGACCTCGGGCCTGCGCCTGGGCACCCCGGCGGTCACCACCCGTGGCTATGTCGAACAGGACTGCGTGGACCTGGCCAACTGGATCGCCGACGTGCTCGACGCCCCGGCCGATGACGCCGTCATCGCCCGCGTGCGCGACGCCGTCAGCGCGCAGTGCCGCAAGTACCCGGTCTACGGCTGACCGGGGAGCGGGGTCGGATCCCTTCCCGCAGGGAAGGGCTCTGACCCCAGCATCGAAGGAGAGCACCGCGCATGGATGAGCGTCTGCACAAGCGCCTGCACCTCGTGCAGGCCCTGCTGTTTGGCCTGCCCGGCGTGCTGCTGGGCGGCACCGTGGCCCTGGTGGGCGTGTACTCCGGCCTGATGCAGGAAACCCGCCTGCTGAGCCGGCTGCTGCTGGTGTGCTGGGGCACCGCCGGGGCGCTGGGCATTGTTGCCTGGTTGCACATCGGCGCCGGTTTCCTGCTGCAGGGCCGGCCTGGCCTGCAGGCGGTGGGCCGGGTGTGGTGGGCGTTGCTGGCGCTGGGCGCGCTGGCTGCGGTGCCCGCCGCCGTACTGGGTCTGGTGGTCGGCCTGACCGAACGCATGGAGGGCTTCGGCCTGTTGCTGTTCGGCCCGCCGCTGCTGCTGCCGGCGGCGCATCTGGCCTGGCTGCGTCGCCGGCAACGCCTTGCCGCACAAGGCTGAGCGCCGCGCGGATTTGCTGCAAAAGCGCTTCTCAGGTACCTTTGCGACGCTGCCATGACGATGGCATGACGTTCTTTCCCGAGCCAGGCGTTCCATGTATTGCCCCTTCTGCCAGCATGCCGATACACGGGTCATCGACTCGCGCGTCTCCGAAGACGGCGCGACGATCCGCCGTCGGCGTGAGTGCGAGGCCTGCAACGAACGCTTCAGCACCCTGGAAACGGTCGAGCTGAAGCTGCCGGCCATCGTCAAGAGTGATGGCACCCGCGAGGCCTTCGACCAGCGCAAGGTGCGCGCCGGCTTCGACCGCGCGCTGCAGAAGCGCGCCGTGCCGGAAGAGAAGATCGAAGCGGCGGTGCGCGCCGTGGTCCACCAGCTGCGCATCAGCGGCGAACGCGAAGTGCCGTCCATCAAGGTCGGCGAGTTCGTGATGAACGAACTGCGCAAGCTCGACCATGTCGGCTACGTGCGCTTCGCCTCGGTCTACCGCAGCTTCGAGGACGTGGCCGATTTCCGCGAAGAAATCGAGAAGCTCGAACGTGAGCTGCCGGCCAGCACCGAACAGCTGCAGCTGCTGGGCGATGTCATCGCCCTGACCAAGAAAAAGAAGGGCTGACGGCCTCCATCCACGCATGGCGTGGATCTACTTTGCCCCGCTTGGTTGGCGCCGTTGCCCCGGTGGGTGCCAACCGTTGGTTGGCACTGATGGCAGCGTTACCATGGCCGCATGAGCACTCCGTTCACCGTCCTTGACCACCTGCACATGGCCAACGCATTGCGTCTGGCCGAGCGTGCGGCCTACACCACCCGCCCCAATCCCATGGTCGGTTGCGTGATCGCCCATGGCGAACGCGTGGTTGGGCAGGGCTGGCACCAGCGTGCCGGCGGCCCGCACGCCGAGGTCTTCGCTCTGCGCGAAGCCGGCAGCGAAGCACGAGGTGCCACCGCCTACGTCACCCTTGAACCGTGCGCGCACTACGGGCGCACGCCGCCGTGTGCGCTGGCATTGATCGACGCGGGTGTATCGCGCGTGGTCGCGGCGCTGCGCGATCCGTTCCCGAAGGTCGATGGCGGTGGCTTCAACCTGCTGCGCGAAGCGGGCATCGAGGTGGCCGAAGGCCTGATGGCCGCGCAGGCGCGTGAACTCAACAAGGGCTTCCTGTCCCGCGTGGAGCGCAACCGCCCGTGGCTGCGGGTGAAGCTGGCCGCCAGCCTGGACGGTCGCACGGCGATGGCCGATGGCAGCTCGAAGTGGATCACCGGCGCCGCCGCACGCGAAGATGTGCAGCACTGGCGCGCGCGTGCCGGCGCGATCCTGACCGGCGCCGACACGGTGCTGGCCGACGATCCGATGCTGACCGTGCGCCTGGCCGATACCGAGGTGATGCCACCGCTGCGCGTCGTGCTCGATTCGCGCCTGCGCTCGCTGGAATGCAGCCGCGTGCGCGAGGGTGGAGCGCCGACGTTGTACGTGCACGATGCCGCGGTGAGCGCGCCGGATGCGGCCGACGCCGAATTCGCCAGCGTGCCGAGCGTGGATGGCCGCCTGGATCTGGGGGCGGTGCTGGCGCTGCTGGCCGAGCGTGGCATCAACGAAGTGCATACCGAAGCCGGTGCCACCCTGGCCGGTGCGCTGCTGCGCGGCGGCTGGGTCGATGAGCTGTTGCTGTACCAGGCACCGACGCTGCTGGGTGATACCGGCCGCCCGCTGCTGGCCGGCTTGGGCATCGAGGCGATGGACCAGCAGCGACGCCTGCGCGTGGTCGACCAGCGCCAGGTGGGCGACGACCTGCGGTTGCTGCTGCGCGCGTGATGCGGTGAAAGGCATCCACGCATGGCGTGGATCTACTGCGCGCTTGATGCGGTGAAAGCCATCCACGCATGGCGTGGATCTACATTGCGCGTGATGCGGTGACATCCATCCACGCCTGGCGTGGATGGATGCGCCTGCGCCGTTACCGCATTACGCGCACTCGTCGGTCCACATCATCTGTGCGATCGGGCGCAGGGCCTTGCACTCCTGCGTCATTTCATCGGCCGATTGCACCTGGGCCTTGGCCTTCAGTTCTTCGGCCATCGCGTCCACGCCACTGATCTGGTCCGGGGCGATCTTCGCCACGCAGCTGCGGTGCTGCTGCAGCAGCAGGTCGCAGCTGGGCACGCCGGTCACCTTCGGTGCGCTGGCGGCTTGGGCATCTTCGCTCCACTGCTCGAACGGCGCGAGCGCTTCCAGCACCGGGCTGATCAGCTGATCGAAGCTGCCAGTGAACCAGTACGCCTGCTCTGCGCCGGAGTACATCTTTTGGCTGCCCTTCACCGTGCGCCGCGCGCCGCTCTTCAGTGCCTGCGTGTAGGCATCGATGAAGCGGCGGCGTGCGGCGGGGTCGTCACTGGTGATGCTGGCGATGAACAGCGGGCGCACGCTGTCCAGGTCCACCACCTTGCAGCTGAAATCGACCGTGGCGATCTTCTGCCCGTCCACGTACTCGTTGTCTTCGATGGTGCTGCCGGTGGCGCGGCAGGCCGATGCCTTCAGCACCTTGGCGAACATCTCTTCGGTCGCCGCTGCATCGGGCGTGACGCCGATGCTGGCCTGCACCGCCATCAACGGTTCGGCCAGGGCCTTGGCCACCGCGCCCGGTGGGAGCGTCAACGCGTCCTCGCTGTCGGGGTCGCTGCGCAGGGCATCGTTGAGCGTGCGCGCGGCAGCGGCATCGTCTTCAATCAGCACGCGTGCGTACTGGTCCAGCGATTGTTCGGGCGTCAGCGCCGGCGCGGCGGTGGTCAACACAGGGGCGCACAGCAGGGCGCTGGCGAGCAGGGTGCGCAGGGGAGTCTTCATGACGGTGTTCCGTTTCCAGTGGGTAGTGCAGAGGCGCGAAAGACTAGCGCATCTGCACGCAGATGCGATGGCAGGGGCGTGCACGCCATGCCGCCACGCGGCTACTTTTCCAGCAATGTATCGGCCAGCGTTTCCGGAAAGATCGAGAGCAGTACCGGGGCAAGGAATCGGATCGTGTCGCCGTCGGGGAAGTAGCCCGTCCCGGCACTTCCTTCCAGCAGCGCGGTGCCGGTGATCGTCTGCTGCTCTGCCATGCGCAGCTCCGAGGCGATCAGATACGCAGCAAACACCTCGTCGTCCTGCAGTTTCTGCTGGATGGCCGGGTCGGCCAGCAGGCCGCTTTCTGTGTTCCACACCGGTACCTGACAGGTGTACGGGACCTGCGCCTGCCCGCCCGGTACAGCTTCGGCAATGGCCTGCCCAGGCACGGCCCGGCAGCGGCTGCTGGCGTACGTTCGGGTGATCTGGGCTATCACTGCCTCGATCACTGCGGCGGGGACTACTTCATCTTCCCCTTGGTTGAACACCTGTTCGTGCATTTCCGGCAGGAGGCGTGGCAGCTGCCGGATGGTATCGGTCTGCCACTGGGCGTCCGCGGGCAGTGCGCGGGTCAACGCTTCAGCGGCCTGGGTATTGCTTTCCAGCAGGGCCTGCGCGTACAGGTCAAAGGCCTGCTCGGGGCTCAGCTTTTCCGAAGCGGTTGCCTGCGCGGCAAAGGGCAGGCACAGCAGCAGGGCGAGGCGGTAAGCCAGCATCATCCATCCAGAGAGGGAAAGGGCAGCAGCCTGCGGCAGCAGCCCGCAGGACGCCATGCAATTTGTCTGAAAAGACAGAACCAAAAAAAACGGGCCCCTTGCGGGGCCCGTTCGATTACACGACGAGGATCGAGCAATCAGAAGCTGGCGCGCACGCCGGCCGAGAACTGGGTGACGTCGCGGTAGCCGGAGATCTCGCCCACCAGACCCCAGGTCTTGGTGAAGTTGATCTGGCCACCGAGGGTGCCGACCCAGGTGCCTTCAAAGTTGTTGCCGCCATCCATGTAACCGGCCTTGATCCAGGCTTCGGTCATGGCCGAGGGCTTGCCACGCAGGCCCATGGTGGCGCGCACGAGGTTGGTGTGGTCCTTGTCGGTGATACGACCGAAACCGTCGAAGTCCGCCTTGATCTCAGCCTGCTGGCGTACCCATGCGATGTCGGCGGTGTAGTCCACGCGGTCGCTGAAGGGCATGTGGTAACCGATGCCCAGCTCCGGCTGGTTCAGTTCCAGCTTGGCGTGGCCGTAGTCATAGTTGTACGACTTGCTGGCGTAGTTCCAGGCGCCGAACACATGTACCTGCTCGGCCAGGGCGAACGAGCCACGCACGTAGCCACCGTCCAGCTTGGGGTCATCCAGCAGGTCATCGTCGGTCTGGAACTGGGTCCAGCCACCTTCCACATAGGTGTAGCTGAGGCCGTCGGCCGAGGCCGTGAACGGGGCGGCGGCCAGCAGTGCGGCCACGATCAGGATCTTGCGCATTGGTTTCCTGTGAATTGCAGTCCATTGGCGGGCCACCCTGTTGGCGGTCCGTGGCGACCTCATGTCGTCCGAGGCTTGAGTTTAATGAAAGTTTTACGAATTGCGAGCGACGGACGTCACAGCTGGCGGTCGGTTCATCTGGGGGACGGATCCGTTCAGGGCAGGGGTCGGATCCCTTTGCAACGCAAAGGGCTCTGACCCCAAGCGGGCCAGACAAGGGGTCAGAGCCCTTTCCTGCGGAAAGGGATCCGACCCCGTTCAGCCCAGGCTGGTACACTGGGCGGGCCGGTTCGCCGGTACACAAACGTCTTCAGGGCGGGGTGCGATTCCCCACCGGCGGTAGGTGCGCAAGCACGAGCCCGCGAGCGCCCCGGCCTACGGCCGGGGGTCAGCAGATCCGGTCCAATGCCGGAGCCGACGGTCATAGTCCGGATGAAAGAAGACGGTGCCACAGGGCCTTTGCGGTCCTGCGCCCGCCTGTTTGCCTTGCGGCGTTTTTCGCTCACTTTCCGCGGAGAACGTTTCTTGTTTACTGGAATCATCGAAGGCGTCGGCCGTCTGGCCGCTCGCGAATCCATCGGCGGCGATGTCCGCTTCACCTTCAATGTCGGCAGCCTGCCGTTCGACCACGTGCAGATGGGCGAGAGTATCGCCATCAACGGCGTCTGCCTCACCGTCATCGCATTCGACGCCAGCAGCTTCCAAGCCGACGCGTCCACCGAGACCCTGGGCCTGACCACGCTGGGCCAGCTGGGTGAGGGCGCGGTCATCAACCTCGAACGCGCCATGCGCCCGACCGACCGCCTCGGCGGCCACCTGGTCAGCGGCCACGTCGATGGCCTCGGCCAGGTCCTGTCCATCCACGAAGATGCACGTGCCCAGCGCTGGCGTTTCGCCGCGCCGGCCGCCCTGCGCCGCTACATCGCCAAGAAGGGCTCGATCTGCGTGGACGGCGTCAGCCTCACCGTCAACGAAGTGGACGAGGAGGGCTTTGAAGTCGCCCTCATCCCGCACACCGTGGCCAACACCGCCTTCTCCGCCACCGGCGTGGGCAGCGCGGTGAACCTGGAAATCGACCTGGTGGCGCGCTACGTGGAGCGATTGATCAGTGTGCCGACCAACGGTCAGCACCCACAGGGAGATGCAGCATGAACTTCGCCCCGATCCCCGAGATCCTCGAAGACATCCGCCAGGGCCGCATGGTCGTCATCGTCGATGACGAAGACCGCGAGAACGAAGGCGACCTGATCATGGCCGCCGAGCTGGTCAAGCCGTCGGACATCAACTTCATGGTCACCCATGGCCGTGGCCTGGTGTGCCTGCCGCTGACCCGCACCCGTGCCGCCGATCTCGGCCTGGCGCCGATGGTGCAGGCCAATACCGCGCAGTTCCAGACCAATTTCACCGTCAGCATCGAGGCGGCCGAAGGCGTGACCACGGGCATTTCCGCCCATGACCGCGCCCACACCATCCGTACCGCGGTGAAGCCGAACGCCAAGCCGGCCGACCTGCACCAGCCGGGCCACATCTTCCCGCTGATCGCCCAGCCGGGTGGCGTGCTGACCCGTGCCGGCCACACCGAAGCCGGCGTCGACCTGGCCATGCTGGCCGGGCTGGAACCGGCCGGCGTGCTGGTGGAGATCCTCAACCCGGACGGCAGCATGGCGCGCCGCCCGGAACTGGAAGTGTTCGCCCGCGAGCACGGCCTGAAGATGGGCTCCATCGCCGACCTCATTGCCTACCGCCTGGCCACCGAAAAGACCGTCGAACGCGTGGACGAGCGCGACATCGACACCGAATTCGGCCCGTTCAAGCTGGTCACCTACCGCGACCGCATCGCTCACGACCTGCATTTCGCCCTGGTGCGTGGCACCCCGGCGGCCGACACCCCCACCCTGGTGCGCGTGCAGGTGGAAAACCCGTTGGCCGACCTGCTGCACTGGCGCCGCGATGATTTCGGCGTGGCCGCCACCGATGCCCTGCGCGCGATTGCCGCCGAAGGGGCGGGCGTGATGGTGGTGCTGTCGGCCCCGCGCGACGGCGAAGCCCTGCTGGCCCGCCTGCGCCAGCAGCCGGCGCCGGTGGTGCCGGGCAAGGACAAGGACGTGGGCCAGTGGCGCCGCAACGGTGCCGGCTCGCAGATCCTGTCCGACCTGGGCCTGGGCAAGCTGCGCGTGCTGGGTACCCCCCGCCGTCAGGTGGGCCTGGCCGGCTACGGCCTGGAAGTGGTGGAGACGGTCACCCTGTAAGCCAGCTTGGCGGGGGGGGGGGCCCCCCCCCCCGCCCCCCCCCCCCCCCCCCCCCCGCCGGGGTTTTTTTGGTCAAAAAACCGCAG
>NZ_JACVTT010000085.1:0-21189 GCF_016624665.1 Stenotrophomonas sp. S39
CCACCCGCCCGGCCCAATCACGCACACCGGCTTTTGAACCACCACCGCAGAGGGGGCTCAGCCCGTTGGCCGGAAACCTCAGTACCCCGCCGCCTGCCCATCCTTGCGGCTCTCCGAAGCGCCGTAGTACACCCCGCTCTCCGGATCACGCATGATCGCCTGGTAGCCGCCATACGGGCCGTCGGCAAACACGATGCGATGCCCCTTGCGCATCAGCGCGCGCACCGTCTCGTACGGGAAGCCGGTTTCCAGGTTCACTTCGCCACCGTCACTCATCGCCGTCGCCTGCCCGGTCGGTTCGGTCGAGCCCTCGTGCTGGATGCGTGGCGCATCGCCGGCTTCCTGCAGGTTCATGCCGAAGTCCACCAGGTTCATCACGATCTGCGCGTGGCCCTGCGGCTGCATCGCGCCACCCATCACGCCGAAGCTGGCGTAGGGCTTGCCGTCCTTGGTGATGAAGCCCGGGATGATGGTCTGGAACGGGCGCTTGCCCGGTGCGTAGCCATTGGGGTGGTTCTTCTGCAGCACGAACATCTCGCCGCGGTCCTGCAGGATGAAACCCAGCCCCGGCGGTGCCATGCCGCTGCCCATGCCGCGGTAGTTGGACTGGATCAGCGACACCATCATGCCGTCGGCGTCGGCCACGGTCATGTAGATCGTGTCGCCCTCTTCCAGCTGCTTGGGCGTGCCCGGCTGCACTTCCTTCAGCGCCTTGTCCATCGAGATCAGCGCGCGACGCTGGGCAGCATAGTCCTTGGAAATCAGCGTCTGCACCGGTGCCGGCTGGAAGGCCATGTCGGCGTAGAAGCGCGCGCGGTCGGCGAAGGCCAGCTTCTTGGCTTCGACGAACAGGTGCACGTGCTCGGGCGAGCCGAACGGAATCTTCGAGAAATCGTAGCCTTCCAGTACGTTGAGGATCTGCAGCGCGGCGATGCCCTGGCTGTTCGGCGGCAGCTCCCACACGTCATAGCCACGGTAGTTGCTGCTGACCGGTTCAACCCACTCGCCATGGTGGTCGGCCATGTCCTGGTAGCTCAGGTAGCCGCCGTTGGCCTTGAAGTAGTCGCCGATGGTGTGGGCGATGGCGCCCTTGTAGAAGGCATCGCGGCCGCCGTCGGCAATCTGCTGCAGGGTGCTGGCCAGGTTCGGGTTCTTCCACATCTCGCCCTTGCGCGGGGCGTGGCCGTTGAT
The DNA here is from genome assembly GCF_016624665.1 of Stenotrophomonas sp. S39. NCBI lineage: Bacteria > Pseudomonadati > Pseudomonadota > Gammaproteobacteria > Lysobacterales > Lysobacteraceae > Stenotrophomonas > Stenotrophomonas sp. S39. The sequence continues at coordinate 1,192 of NZ_JACVTT010000085.1, forward strand.
CGTGAACTGCTCCTTGAAGCCGGGGTACTGCGAGAGTTTCGGTACCGAGCGGTCCCAGTAGTAGGCGATGACCTCGGCCACCGGGTGTCCCTCGCGGGCATAGCGGATGGCCGGGGCCAGGTTGTCGGCCATCGGCTTGCGGCCGAAGCGTTCGTGCAGGGCAAACCAGCCATCGACCGCGCCGGGTACCGACACCGGCAGCGGGCCGGTGGCGGGGATGTCCTTCAGGCCGCGACGCTGGAACTCGCCCAGGGTCAGCGACTTCGGCGAGCGGCCCGAGCCGTTGTAGCCGTACAGCTTCTGGGTCTTCGGATCCCAGACGATGGCGAACAGGTCACCGCCGACGCCGTTGCCGGTCGGCTCCATCAGGCCCAGGGTGGCATTGGCGGCGATGGCTGCATCGACGGCCGAGCCACCGGCCTTCATCACGTCCAGCGCGACCTGGGTGGCCAGCGGCTGCGAGGTCGCGGCCATGGCATGCGGGGCGATCACCTCCGAGCGGGTGGCGAAGGTGTGGCCGGTGATGCGATCGGCGGCGGAAGCCAGGGGCGGCAGGGTCGCCAGCAGGGCGGCGGCAAGCAGGGAACGGGCAAGGCGTCGGGACACGGTCGGGTTCCGATGGAAGGGTGGTCCCCTGATCTTCGCCGTTGCGGCCTTCACGCGGTATCGGGCAGAGGTCATGGAAGGCAGCGGCAATCCACCGGGCATGGCCCGGCGAGCGCAGCGGCTGCAGCCACTCATTCCCGCGCAAAAAGACCCTCTGAAAAGAGTGAATTCCGGTTCACCGAAACACTTTCGCTGGAAACCATCGTTGTGCCGCAAGCGATTGCGCCGGATGCAGCGGAAACCAAAAAAATATCCGTTGCCAGGGTTGACACTGCCGAATCGCCCATGTTTCTCTCGATCACATGTTGCACCACACCACGCCACCGCGAACCCACGTTGAAGCCGCCGACACCGGCGCCGCCTCGCTGCGTTCGATTCTCGTGCTCGTACTTATTACCCAGCCAACAGGTGCGGGACGAGCCAGCGTGTAAGCAACAGACACACCGGAACTCGACAAAAACCCGCACCCGCCCCGGTGCGGGTTTTTTCATTTCAAGACCTGGTTTCAGACGCAACCACCATGAACACCGCCCACTGCAAAACCCGGACCTGCCACGCCACGACGCCTCGTGGTGGCTGTGCCCGTGCGACGCACGGCGCCTCCCCCACCGTTTTCCCCTGACCGGCCGGTACGTCGCTTCGACTGCCGGCCGTCTTTTTTCTTCCCACGCAAGGAACCTCCCCCATGAGCACCAACGAACTGCCCCAGACCAAGATCGCCGTCATCGGCTACGGCAGCCAGGGCCGCGCCCACGCACTGAACCTGCGCGAATCCGGCTTCGACGTGGTGGTAGGCCTGCGTCCGGGCGGCCCGACCGAAGCCAAGGCCCAGGCCGATGGCTTCAACGTGGTGGCACCGGCTGATGCGGTGAAAGACGCTGACCTGGTCGCCGTGCTGACCCCGGACATGGTGCAGAAGAAGCTGTACAACGAGGTGCTGGCGCCGAACATGAAGCAGGGTGCCTGCCTGCTGTTCGCCCACGGCCTGAACGTGCATTACGGCATGATCGAACCGCGCGTCGACCTGGACGTGGTGCTGGTGGCGCCGAAGGGCCCGGGCGCGCTGGTCCGCCGCGAGTATGAAATCGGCCGCGGCGTGCCGTGCATCTGGGCGATCCACCAGGACGTCAGCGGCAATGCCGAACAGCATGCAAAGGCCTATGCGGCCGGCCTGGGCGGCGCCCGCGCCAACCTGATCCAGACCACCTTCAAGGAAGAAACCGAAACCGATCTGTTCGGCGAACAGGCGGTGCTGTGCGGCGGGGCCTCGGCACTGGTGCAGGCCGGCTTCGAGACCCTGGTGGAAGCCGGCTACCAGCCGGAAATCGCCTACTACGAAGTGCTGCACGAACTGAAGCTGATCGTGGACCTGTTCTACGAAGGCGGCATCTCGCGCATGCTGGAATTCGTCTCCGAGACCGCCCAGTACGGCGACTACGTCAGCGGCCCGCGCGTGATCGACGCCGGCACCAAGGAGCGCATGAAGGAAGTCCTGAAGGACATCCAGGACGGCACCTTCACCAAGAACTGGGTGGCCGAGTACGAAGCGGGCCTGCCGAACTACAACAAGTACAAGCAGGCCGACCTGGAGCATCCGATCGAGAAGGTAGGCAAGGAACTGCGCGCCAAGATGGTCTGGTTGCAAGGACAGGCCGCGTAACCACGCGGCCTCCCCCACCCGCTTTGCAAGGTTCCCCCATGAACTCTCCCACACACCGCAGCGCGCCGCCCAACGGCGCGCGCTGGCTGACCCAGGCGCTGGAGGCTGAGGGCGTCCGTACGCTGTTCGGCTACCCCGGCGGCACCATCATGCCGTTCTACGACGCGCTGGTGGATTCGTCGCTGAAGCACATCCTGGTGCGCCACGAACAGGGTGCGGCGCTGGCGGCCAATGGCTTCGCCCGCGCCAGCGGCCAGGTCGGCGTCTGCGTGGCCACTTCCGGCCCCGGCGCGTCGAACCTGGTCACCGGCATCGCTGATGCGATGCTGGACTCGGTGCCGATGGTCTGCATCACCGGCCAGGTCGGCACCCCGCTGCTGGGTACCGATGCCTTCCAGGAACTGGATGTGTTCGGCCTGACCCTGCCCATCGTCAAGCACAGCTGGCTGGTGCGCAGCGTCGACGACCTGCCGCGCGTGGTTGCCGATGCCTTCCGCATCGCCCGCGAGGGCCGCCCCGGCCCGGTCCTGATCGACCTGCCCAAGGACGTGCAGCTGGCCGATGCCAGCCACCTGCCGGCGCACGTGCCGGCCAGTGTCGAACCGCCCGCTGCGGCGGCCGATGCAGCGATCGCTGAAGCCATCGCAGCACTGGCGGCGGCCGAAAAGCCGGTCGTCTACGCCGGCGGTGGCATTGCCCTGGGCGAAGCCGTGCAGGATCTGCGCGACTTCGTCGAGGCCAGCGCCATCCCCACCGTGATGACCCTGCGTGGCCTGGGCGCGCTGCCCCCGCAGCATCCGCAGTCGCTGGGCATGCTGGGCATGCACGGCACCCGCGCGGCCAACATGGCCGTGCAGGAAAGCGACCTGCTGCTGGTGCTGGGTGCGCGCTTCGATGACCGTGCCACCGGCAAGCTGGCCGAGTTCGCCCCGTTCGCCCGCGTGGTCCACATCGACGCCGACGCTTACGAGATCTCCAAGCTGCGCAGCGCCGATGTCGCGGTGCCGGGCAATGTCAGCCATGCCATCCGCGCCCTGCGTGCCGCCTTCCCCTCCCCCAAGGCCCACCAGGACGCATGGCGCAAGCGCTGTGCCCAGCACCGCGACCGCTTCGCCGCCCGCTACGACGCACCGGGCCAGCACATCTATGCCCCGGCGCTGCTGAAGCGGCTGAGCGAAGTGGCGCCGGCCGATGCGGTCATCGCCTGCGATGTCGGCCAGCACCAGATGTGGGTGGCCCAGCATTGCCGCTTCAACCACCCGCGCAACCACCTGACCAGTGGCGCGCTGGGCACCATGGGCTTCGGCCTGCCGGCGGCGATGGGCGCGCAGTTCGCCTGCCCCGACCGCACCGTGGTGCTGGTGTCCGGCGACGGCAGCTTCATGATGAACGTGCAGGAGCTGGCCACCATCGCCCGCTGCCGCCTGCCGGTGAAGATCGTGCTGCTGGACAACAGTTCGCTGGGCATGGTGCGGCAGTGGCAGGAACTGTTCTTCGCCGAGCGCTACAGCGAGATCGACCTGTCCGACAACCCGGACTTCGTGGCCCTGGCCAAGGTGTTCGGCATTGCGGCCACCCGCATCGACAACCGCGACGACGTGGAAGGCGGCCTGGCTGCACTGCTGGCCGAGCCCGGCCCGGCCCTGCTGCACGTGGCCATCGACGCGCGTGCCAACGTATGGCCGCTGGTGCCGCCCAACACCGCCAACAGCACCATGCTGGAAAGCAACCCCGCCCACGTCCGCCAGGAGACCCCCAATGCAATACCGGCTTGACCTGGTGCTGCACCCGGCCGAAGGCGCGCTGCTGCGCGTGATCGGCATGGCCGAACGCCGCGGTTTCGCCCCGCGCGCGATCAGCGGCGCGCCGGTGGCCGCCGATGACGGACGCTGGCACCTGCAGCTGGTGGTCGATGGCCAGCGGCCGCCGGAAACGCTGTGCCGGCAGATGGAAAAAATCTACGACTGCGTGTCGGTACAGCTGACACCCGTGGAAGGAGCTGCATGATGAACACCCGTACCGTATCGACCACGGTGCCGGCACGGAGGCGTCTTCTTCGTCGCCCGTGCCCGCACGCGGCGGTCTGCTGCACCCCGCTGGTGGCCCATGCCGGCCGCTGATGCCAGCAAGGAAAGCGATGTCGGCGACGTAAGCGTCGCCGACGTCCTGGCTGCGCAGGCCCGCCTGCGCCGCTTCCTGCCCCCCACCCCGCTGCACCATGCCGAGCGCTTCGGCACCTGGCTGAAGCTGGAGAACCTGCAGCGCACCGGTTCCTACAAGGTGCGCGGCGCATTGAACGCCCTGCTGGCAGGCCGTGAACGCGGCGACACCCGCCCGGTGATCTGCGCCTCGGCCGGCAACCACGCCCAGGGCGTGGCCTGGGCCGCCTACCGCCTGGACGTGCCGGCCATCACCGTGATGCCGCACGGCGCACCGGCGACCAAGATCGCCGGCGTTGCCCACTGGGGCGCCACCGTGCGCCAGCACGGCAACAGCTATGACGAGGCCTTCGCCTTTGCCGTCGAGCTGGCGCAGCGCCACGGCTACCGCTTCCTGTCCGCCTTCGACGATGCCGACGTGATCGCCGGCCAGGGCACGGTCGGCATCGAGCTGGCGCCGCACGCGCCGGACGTGGTGATCGTGCCGATCGGCGGCGGCGGCCTGGCCTCCGGCGTGGCGCTGGCGCTGAAATCGCAGGGCGTGCGCATCATCGGCGCGCAGGTCGAGGGCGTCGATTCGATGGCCCGCGCGATCCACGGTGATGTCAACGAGATCGCACCGGTGCCGTCGCTGGCCGACGGCGTGCGGGTGAAGGTGCCGGGCTACCTGACCCGCCGCCTGTGTGCCTCGCTGCTGGACGACGTGGTGATCGTGCGCGAAGCCGAGCTGCGCGAAACCCTGGTCCGCCTGGCGCTGGAAGAACACATCATCGCCGAGGGCGCAGGCGCGCTGGCCCTGGCCGCGGGCCGCCGCGTGGCCGGCCGCCGCAAGTGCGCGGTGGTCTCCGGCGGCAACATCGATGCCGGCGTACTGGCCGGCCTGCTCACCGACATCCGCCCCCGGCCGCCGCGCAAACCGCGCCGGCGCCGCTCTGAAACCCCGCGCTCGCCCAGCAAGGCCAGCGCCCCCGCCTCCCCCACATCTTCCCCTTCCCACCTGCAAGCCGTCGCGCCCGCTGTCGAGGAGATTTCCCTGTGACCACCATCGAACGAATTACCACCCCGCGCATCCGCATCTTCGACACCACCCTGCGTGACGGCGAGCAGTCCCCCGGCTGCAGCATGAGCCCTCCGCAGAAGCTGGTGATGGCGCGTGCGCTGGACGAACTGGGCGTGGACATCATCGAGACCGGCTTCCCGGCCAGCTCGCAGTCCGACCGCGAAGCGATGGCCCTGATCGGCCGTGAGCTGCGCCGCCCCGGCCTGACCCTGGCCGTGCTGTCGCGCTGCCTGCAGGCCGACATCGAAACCTCCGCACGCGCACTGGAAGCCGCAGCCAACCCGCGCCTGCACCTGTTCCTGTCGACCAGCCCGCTGCACCGCGAGCACAAGCTGCGCATGACCCGCGAACAGGTACTGGAATCGGTACGCAAGCACGTCACCCTGGCCCGCACCTATGTGGACGATGTCGAGTTCTCGGCCGAGGACGCCACCCGTACCGAGCTGGACTACCTGATCGAGGTTTCGCGCGCGGCGATCGCGGCCGGTGCCACCACCATCAACCTGCCCGACACCGTCGGCTTCACCACGCCGGAAGAAATCCGCGCGATGTTCCAGCAGGTCATCGCCGGCGTGGCCGACGTGCCGAACGCCGCCAACGTGATCTTCAGCGCGCACTGCCACAACGATCTGGGCCTGGCCGTGGCCAACTCGCTGGCGGCCGTCGAGGGTGGTGCGCGCCAGGTCGAGTGCACCATCAACGGCATCGGCGAACGCGCCGGCAACTGCTCGCTGGAAGAAATCGCCATGGTGCTGAAGGTGCGCCAGGCCTTCTACGAGCAGGACACCGCGATCAACACCCCGCGCATCGTCGGCACCTCGCAGCTGCTGCAGCGCCTGGTCGGCATGCCGGTCCAGCGCAACAAGGCGATTGTGGGTGCCAATGCCTTCGCCCATGAATCGGGCATCCACCAGCACGGCATGCTGCGCCATCGCGGCACCTACGAAATCATGCGCCCGGAAGACGTGGGCTGGGAGGATTCGCAGATGGTGCTGGGCCGCCACAGTGGCCGTGCCGCCGTCGAGTCGCGCCTGCGTGCACTGGGCTTCTGGCTGGAAGAAGACGAACTGAAGCTGGTCTTCGAGCAGTTCAAGGCGATGTGCGAGCAGCAGCGCGTGGTCACCGATGCCGACCTGCAGACCTTGATGCAGGGAGGCGCCAACAACCAGGGCTACCGCCTGGCCTCGATGACCATCAGCGACGTCGGCAGCCGCGCCAACGCCCTGGTCGAACTGTCCGACCCGGAAGGCAACCGCGTGGCCGAAACCGCGCAGGGCGATGGCCCGGTCGACGCCCTGTTCGGCGCGCTGTCCTCGGCCACCGGCGTGCAGCTGCAGCTGGACAGCTACCAGGTGCACAGCGTCGGCATCGGCGCCGATGCACGCGGCGAAGCCAACCTGAGCGTGCGCCACGAAGGCGTGGAGTACGACGGCACCGGCACCAGCAAGGACATCATCGAAGCCTCCGCCCTGGCCTGGCTGGATGTGGCCAACCGCCTGCTGCGCCAGCGCCAGGCGGCAACCAGCAACACCGAAACCCCGACCGCCGCCACTGCCTGAGGAACCTGACATGAGCGCCTTCGACACCGCCACCACGGCCGCCGGCCAGCAGTGGAACGCCCAGGACTATGCGATCGATGCCGGTTTCGTGCCGCTGCTCGGCGGTGCGGTGTCGCGCCTGCTCGACCCGCGCACCGGTGAACGCATCCTCGACCTGGGCTGTGGCGATGGCGTGCTCAGCACCGAACTGGCCCTGAGCGGTGCACGCATCCACGGCGTGGATGCCTCGCCGGAACTGGTCAATGCCGCCCGCGCGCGCGGCGTCGATGCGCAGGTGATGGATGGCCACGCGCTGACCTTCAACGCCGAGTTCGATGCGGTGTTCAGCAATGCCGCGCTGCACTGGATGGGCAACCCGGACCGCGTGCTGGAAGGCGTGCGCCGTGCCCTGCGTCCCGGTGGCCGCTTCGTCGCCGAGTTTGGCGGCCATGGCAACGTGGCCACGATCATCGCTGCGGTGCAGGCCGCACGCGTGGCCCATGGCCACGGCGCCAGTGCGTTCCAGTGGTATTTCCCCACTGCCGATGCCTACGCCGACCGCCTGCGCCAGCATGGCTTCCAGGTGCAGCTGATCGAAACCACGCCGCGCCCGACCGCGCTGCCCACCGGCGTCGCCGGCTGGTTGCGGGTGTTCGCCGCGCCGCTGCTGGACGACCTGCCGGCCGCCGCCCGCAGCACGGTGCGCGAAGCGGCCGCGGCCCTGCTCGACGACCTGCCGCGCAATGCAGCCGGGCAGCCACTGGCCGACTATGTGCGCCTGCGCGTACTCGCCCGCCGCCGCTGACTTGACCGTTCCGCTTTCTTTATTGATGTTCGTTCTTTCGTACTTCTGCCAGGCATACGCATGACTTCCGCACCCCGCACCCTGTACGACAAACTGTGGGACGCCCACGTGGTGGTTCCCGAATCCGACAGCGCCCCCGCCGTGCTGTACATCGACCTGCACCTGATCCACGAGGTCACCTCGCCGCAGGCCTTCACCGAGCTGCGTTCGCGCGGCCTGGCGCCGCGTCGCCCGGATCGCACCAAGGCAACGATGGACCATTCCACCCCGACCCTGCCGGCCGGTGCCGACGGCAAGCTGCCCTACGCCAGCGCCGCCTCCGAAGCGCAGGTCGCCACCCTGGCGCGCAACTGCGCCGAGTACGGCATCGAACTGTTCGACATGGCTTCGGACAACCGCGGCATCGTCCACGTCATCGCCCCGGAGCAGGGTTTCACCCAGCCCGGCATGACCATCGTCTGCGGTGACAGCCACACCTCCACCCACGGTGCATTCGGATCGCTGGCCTTCGGCATCGGCACCAGCGAAGTCGGCCACGTGCTGGCCACCCAGTGCCTGCTGCAGCGCAAGGCCAAGACCTTCGCGATCACCGTTGATGGCCCGCTGGCGCCCGGCGTCGGCGCCAAGGACGTGGTCCTGCACATCATCGGCGTGATCGGCGTCAACGGTGGCACCGGCCACGTCATCGAGTTCCGCGGCAGCACCATCGAAGCGATGGACATGGAACAGCGCATGACCCTGTGCAACATGTCGATCGAAGCCGGTGCGCGTGCCGGCATGGTCGCCCCGGACCAGGTCACCTTCGACTTCGTGGCCGCTACCCCGCGCGGCCCCAAGGGCGCCGACTTCGACGCCGCGGTGGCACGCTGGCAGCAGCTGCGCAGTGATGAAGGCGCACGCTTCGACAGCGAAGTGCGCATCGATGCCGCCGACATCCGCCCGACCCTGACCTGGGGCACCCACCCGGGCACCGCCATCGCCGTGGACTCGCCCATTCCGGCCGCCAACGATGCCGCCGCACAGAAGGGCCTGGACTACATGCACTTCCAGGCCGGCAAGGCCCTGGCCGGGACCCCGGTGGACGTGGTGTTCGTCGGCTCGTGCACCAACGGCCGCCTGAGCGACATGCGAGAAGTGGCGCAGGTGCTGCGTGGCCGCCATGTTGCCGAGGGCGTGCGCATGCTGGTGGTGCCGGGCTCGGAAATCGTCAAGCGCCAGGCCGAGGCCGAAGGCATCCATGAGATCGTGCGCGCGGCCGGTGCCGAATGGCGCGAGCCGGGCTGCTCGATGTGCATCGCCATGAACGGTGACCTGGTCGCCCCCGGCCAGCTGGCCGTGAGCACCAGCAACCGCAACTTCGAGGGCCGCCAGGGCCCCGGGTCGCGCACCCTGCTGGCCTCGCCGATGAGCGCAGCGTGGGCGGCGGTGAAGGGCCAGGTGGCCGACACCCGCGAACTGTTCGCACAGGAGGTGGCGTGATGGCCGGTTTCCGTACCCTGACCTCGTCCAGCGTGGTGCTGGCGCAGACCAACATCGACACCGACCAGATCATTCCGGCGCGGTTCCTGTCCACCACCGAACGCGCCGGCCTGGGCCGCAACGCCTTCAACGACTGGCGCTGGCAGGCCGACGGCTCGCCGGTGGCCGACTTCGCCTTCAACCAGCCGCACAACGCCGGCCGCAGCATCCTGCTGGCCGGCCGCAACTTCGGCTGTGGCTCCTCGCGCGAGCACGCGCCGTGGGCGCTGACCGACCTGGGCCTGCGTGCCATCGTCAGCAGCGAGATCGCCGACATCTTCCGCGGCAACTCGCTGAAGAACGGCCTGCTGCCGATCGTGCTGGACGAGGCTGACGTGCAGGCGCTGATGCAGCGCCCGGACGATGAACTGACCATCGACGTCGCCGCGCGCGAGCTGCGCACGCCCGACGGCCGCGTCTATTCCTTCCCGCTGGATGGCTTCTCGCAGACCTGCCTGCTGGAAGGTGTCGACCAGTTGGGGTATCTGTTGGGCCGTGTCCCTGAAATCGAACGTTACGAGAGTGAGCATGCACGCTGAAATTGTTGTCCTGCCCGGTGATGGCATCGGCCCGGAAGTGGCCGCCGCTGCGGTTGCCGTCCTGAAGGCCGTCGCCGAACGCTTCAACCACAGCTTCTCCTTCAGTGAGCACGACATCGGTGGCATCGCCATCGACCGCCACGGCGAACCGCTGCCGGCCGCCACCCTGGCCGCCTGCCAGGCCGCCAACGCGGTGCTGCTGGGTGCGGTGGGTGGCCCGAAGTGGTCCGACCCGAATGCCAAGGTGCGCCCGGAACAGGGCCTGCTGGCGATCCGCAAGGCGCTGGGCCTGTACGCCAACCTGCGCCCGGTGCGCACCCATGAAGCCGCACTGCACGCCTCGCCGATCAAGGCCGAGCTGCTGCAGGGCGTGGACTTCGTGGTGGTGCGCGAACTGACCGGCGGCATCTACTTCGGCGACAAGACCCGCGACGCCGACAGTGCCAGCGACCTGTGCCGCTATACCGTGGCCGAGATCGAGCGCGTGCTGCGCAGCGCCTTCCGCCTGGCCCAGCAGCGCCGCGGCAAGGTCACCTCGGTGGACAAGGCCAACGTGCTGGAGACCTCGCGCCTGTGGCGTGACGTGGCCGCGCGCATCGGCCGCGAGGAATTCCCGGACGTGGCGCTGGAACACCAGCTGGTCGACTCGATGGCCATGCACCTGCTGGCCAAGCCGCGCGAGTACGATGTCATCGTCACCGAGAACATGTTCGGCGACATCCTCACCGACGAAGCCTCGATGCTGGCCGGTTCGCTGGGCCTGCTGCCGTCGGCTTCGCTGGGCGAGCCGGGCGCGGTGGGCATCTACGAACCGATCCATGGTTCGGCGCCGGACATCGCCGGCAAGGGCATTGCCAATCCCTACGCGACGATCTTCAGCGCGGCGATGCTGCTGCGCCACTCGCTGGGCCTGGAAGCCGAAGCCGCTGCGGTGGAAGCCGCCGTGCATGCGGTGCTGGATGACGGCGTGTTCACCGCCGACCTCGCTGCCAAGGGCCAGGCAGTCAGCACCGCTGCCGCCACCGACGCAGTGCTCGCCAAGCTGAAGTGATGTCTGGAGTAGCCACCCATGGGGTGGCTCTACTGTAGAGCCGAGCCATGCTCGGCTGAAGCAACCTCCATGCCGACCGCGCAGCCGCCGCCCCGCACAGGCCTCAATCCAAGGAATGTCTTTGAAGCATCGTTCCCCCGACGAGTTCCTCGCCGACGTTGCCCGCCGTGACCCGCACCAGCCCGAGTTCCTGCAGGCGGTGAAGGAAGTGGTCCACAGCCTGTGGCCGTTCCTGCAGGACAATCCGCGCTACCTGCAGCAGGGCCTGCTGGAACGCCTGGTGGAACCGGAGCGGCTGATCCAGTTCCGCGTGGCCTGGAGCGATGACGCCGGCCAGGCCCATGTGAACCGCGCCTGGCGCGTGCAGCACAGCTCGGCCATCGGCCCGTTCAAGGGCGGCATGCGCTTCCATCCGTCGGTGAACCTGTCGATCCTGAAGTTCCTGGCCTTCGAACAGACCTTCAAGAACGCACTGACCACGCTGCCGATGGGCGGTGGCAAGGGCGGTTCGGACTTCGACCCCAAGGGCCGCAGCGATGCCGAAGTGATGCGTTTCTGCCAGGCGCTGATGCTGGAACTGCATCGACACCTGGGCCCGGACACCGACGTGCCCGCCGGTGACATCGGCGTGGGTGCGCGTGAGGTCGGCTACATGGCCGGCATGATGAAGAAGCTCAGCAACGATGCCGCCTGCGTGTTCACCGGCAAGGGCCTGTCCTATGGCGGCAGCCTGATGCGCCCGGAGGCGACCGGCTACGGCACGGTCTACTTCGTCGAACAGATGCTGCACCACGCCCGCCGCGAAACCCACGGCGCACGCGTGCTGGTATCCGGCTCCGGCAACGTGGCCCAGTACGCCGCCCTGAAGGCGACCGAGCTGGGCGCGAAAGTGCTGACCTTCTCCGATTCGGGCGGCACGCTGTACGCACGCGACGGCTTCGACGAACAGGCCCTGCAGGAGCTGATGGCACTGAAGAACGAGCGTCGTGGCCGCCTGCAGGAACTGGCCGCTGATACCCGCTTCGAGTTCCTGGCCGGCAAGCGCCCCTGGCATGTGCCGGCCGACATCGCCCTGCCCTGCGCCACCCACAACGAGCTGGATGAGGACGACGCCCGCACGCTCGTGCACAACGGCGTGCAGTGCGTGGCCGAGGGCGCCAACATGCCCTCCACGCTGGAAGCGGTGGATGTGTTCCTTCAGGCCGGCACGCTGTACGCACCGGGCAAGGCCAGCAATGCCGGTGGTGTGGCGACGTCGGGTCTGGAGATGAGCCAGAACGCGCAGCGGCTGTCCTGGCACCATGCCGACGTGGACGAGCGCCTGCACGCGATCATGAAGGACATCCACGCCAGCTGCGTGCGCCACGGCAAGCGCGCGGACGGCAGCGTCAACTATGTGGACGGCGCCAACATCGCCGGCTTCGTGAAGGTCGCCGACGCGATGCTGGCGCAGGGGTTGTATTGACCCCTGCCGGTGCAGCCACCCATGGGGTGGCTCTACTGTAGGTCCACGCCACGCGTGGATGCCCCAGTAGATCCACGCCACGCGTGGATGCAGTAGATCCACGCCACGCGTGGATGGGGGCGTGGATGGGGTCAGAGCCCTTTCCCTGCGGGAAAGGGATCCGACCCCGATAACGGCAGTCGAGCAAGCTCGACTCTACTCACCCGGCTTGACCCGGAACCACGCGGCATACAGCGCCGGCAGGAACACCAGCGTCAGCACGGTGCCGACAATCAGGCCGCCCATGATCGAGATCGCCATCGAGCCGTAGAACGCGCTGCGTGACAGCGGGATCATCGCCAGCACTGCTGCCAGCGCGGTCAGCACGATCGGGCGGAAGCGCCGCACCGTGGCGTCGATGATCGAATGCCAGCGGTCATGCCCGGCATCGATGTCCTGCTGGATCTGGTCGATCAGGATCACCGAGTTGCGCATGATCATGCCAGCCAGGGCGATCGTGCCCAGCAGCGCCACGAAGCCGAACGGCGCGCGGAACAGCAGCAGGAACAGGGTCGCACCGATGATGCCCAGCGGCGCGGTCACCAGCACCATCGCCGCCCGCGAGAAGCTGCGCAGCTGCAGCATCAGCAGGGTCGCCACCACGATCAGGAACAGCGGCATGCCGGCCTTGATCGAATCCTGGCCACGTGCCGAATCCTCCACCGTGCCGCCGGTTTCCAGCAGGTAGCCACTGGGCAGCTGCGCACGGATGCCATCCAGCGTCGGCAGGATCTGCTGCACCACGTCCAGCGGCTGCATGCCATCGCCGATGTCGGCACGCACGGTCACCGTCGGCAGGCGGTTGCGGTGCCAGATGATGCCGTCCTCGAAGCCATACTCCATCGTGGCCACTTGGGACAGCGTGATGCTGCCACCGTTGGCGGTGGGCATGGCCAGGCTGGACAGCAGTTCCAGCTGGTCACGCTCGTCGGCCGGGCCGCGCAGCAGCATCTCGATCTGGCGGTTGCCTTCGCGGTACACGCTCACCGACTGCCCGGCCAGCGAACTGGCCAGGAACTGGCTGACCTGCGCACTGCTCACGCCCAGCGCGCGTGCACGCTCCTGGTCGATCACCAGGCGCACCACCTTGCTCGGCTCGCTCCAGTCCAGGTTGACGTTGATGACGTGCGGGTTCTCGCGCACCTTGGCCTCGACCTGGCGCGCGATGGCCTGCACCTGCTCGATGTGCTCGCCGGACACGCGCATCTGCACCGGGTAGCCCACAGGCGGGCCGTTTTCCAGGCGGGTCACGCGCATCTGCACGTCCGGGAACTGCGGGATGACCTCCTTCATCAGCCAGTCGCGCGCGGTTTCGCGGGCATGGGTGTCCTTGGCCAGCACCACGAACTGGGCGAAGTTGGTCGCCGGCAGCTGCTGGTCCAGCGGCAGGTAGAAGCGCGGCGAGCCGGTGCCCACGTAGGACACGTAGTTGGCAATGTCCTCGCGGCCGTGCAGCAGCTTTTCCAGCTTCTCGGCCTGGGCCTGGGTCGAGCGCAGCGAGGCACCTTCGGCCAGTTCGATGTCGACCATCAGTTCCGGCCGGGTCGAATCGGGGAAGAACTGCTGCGGCACGAAGCGGAACATCATCAGCGAGAACACGAACAGGCCGATGGTCGCGGCAATCACCCACCAGCGATGGCGCAGGCACGCATCGAGGAAGCGGCGGAAGCGCTGGTAGAACGGCCGCTGGTACGGATCATGGTCATGACCATGCTCGGCCGGGCGCAGCAGGTTGGCCAGCGCAGGGTAGCGGTCGGCCCACTGCCGGCGCCGGGCCAGCCAGCGCGCGGACAGGCTGCCCGGCTTCGGCGGCTGCGGGTTGAACAGATCCGGCAGCATCTTGTCGCCCAGGTACGGGATGAACAGCACCGCAGCGATCCACGACACCACCAGCGCGATGGTCACCACCTGGAACAGCGAACGGGTGTACTCGCCCGTGCTCGACGCCGCCGTGGCGATCGGCAGGAAGCCGGCCGCGGTGATCAGGGTACCGGTCAGCATCGGGAACGCGGTCGATTCCCAGGCGAAGCTGGCCGCGCGCAGGCGGTCAAAGCCCTGCTCCATCTTGGTGGCCATCATCTCCACCGCGATGATCGCATCGTCCACCAGCAGGCCCAGGGCCAGCACCAGCGCGCCCAGCGAGATCTTGTGCAGGCCGATGCCGAAGTAGTGCATGACGAAGAAGGTCATCGCCAGCACCAGCGGAATGGTCACGCCCACCACCAGGCCGGTACGCAGGCCCAGCGAGAAGAAGCTGACCAGCAGCACGATGACCACCGCTTCGGTCAGCACCTGCACGAACTCGCCGACGGATTCTTCCACCGCCTGCGGCTGGTCGGACACCTTGCGCAGCTGCATGCCGGTGGGCAGGGTCTTCTGCAGGCGCTCGAACTCCGCATCCAGGTTCGCACCCAGCTTGAGGATGTCGCCGCCGTCCTTCATCGCCACGGCCAGGCCGATGGCTTCCTCACCCATGAAGCGCATCTTCGGCGAGGCTGGATCGGCGAAGCCACGCTTGACCTCGGCGATGTCGCCCAGGTGCACGGTGCGCTCGCCGGCACGCACCGGGAACTGGCGGATCGCCTCGATGCTGTCGAACTGGCCGGTCACGCGCAGCTGCACGCGGTCGGTCGGCGTTTCAAAGAAGCTGGTGCCGGCAATCGCGTTCTGGTCGGCCAGCGCCTGCTGCACCTGCTGCATCGACAGGCCCAGCGTGGCCAGGCGGGTGTTGGACAGCTCGATCCACACCTTCTCGTCCTGCAGGCCGACCAGGTCGATCTTGCCGACGTCGGGCACGCGCTGCAGTTCCAGCTGGATGCGGTCGGCGTAATCACGCATCACCGCATAGTCAAAGCCCTTGCCGGTCAGGGCATAGATGTTGCCGTAGGTATCACCGAACTCATCGTTGTAGAACGGGCCGACGATCTCGCGGGGCAGCGTCGCGCGGATGTCGCCCACGCGCTTGCGCACCTGGTACCACAGGTCCGGGATCTGCTTGGAGCGCAGGCTGTCGCGCGCCATGAAGATCACCTGCGATTCGCCCGGACGCGAGTACGAGCGGATGAACTCGTATTCGCCGGTGTTCATCAGCGCCTTCTCGATCGGCTCGGTCACCTGGCGCGACACCTGCTCGGCGGTGGCACCGGGCCACTGCGTGCGGATCACCATCGCCTTGAAGGTGAACGGCGGATCTTCGGACTGGCCCAGGTGCTTGTACGACCATGCGCCGATCACCGCGAAGGCGAGCATGGCAAACAGCACCAGCGGGCGATTGGCCAGCGCCCACTCGGAAAGATTGAAGCGGCGCACCGGCTTACTCCTTGGCCTTCGGCGCAGCGGCCGGCGTGGCCGGCTTCAGCACCGGGCGGTTCTGCCGGTCCACGGCGGTCACCGGCTGGCCGGCGCGCAGCAGGTGGCCACCGGCGGCCACCACCCAGTCACCGGCACCGACGCCGGACAGCACCGGCACGCTGTCGCTGCCATAGGCACCGGTGGTGACGGCCACCTGCTTCAGGGTGCTGTTGGACGGGTCCACCACCCAGACGCTGGAAGCGCCGTTGGCGCCGCGCTGCAGGGCGGCCAGTGGCAGCTGCAGCGTGCCCGGGCGGCCGGCGCTGCTGAACACCCGCGCGCTCTGCCCCAGTTCGACATCGGCCAGCGCGTCGGCGGCCAGGCTGACCCGGGTGGCATAGGTGCGGGCCTGCGGATCGGCTGCCGCGGCAATCTCGCGGATCGTGCCCGGCAGGCGCTGGCCCGGCCGGTTCCACAGTTCCACCTGCACCGGCTGGCCCACGGCGTAGTCGCGGAAGGTCGCTTCGGGCAGGTCGATCAGCACTTCGCGGGCGCCGTCGGCGGCCAGGTTGAAGATGGTCTGGCCGGCCGATACCACCTGTCCGGCCTCGGCCTCGCGGCTGGCGATCACGCCGTCGGCCGGCGCGCGCAGCTGGGCGTAGCCGGCCTGGTTGCGCAGCACATCGAGGTTGGCACGGGCCGCGTTGGCCTGGCCCTGCGCTGCCTTGAATGCAGCACTCTGCTGGTCCAGCTGCGAGCGGCTCACCAGTTGCTGGTCGGCCAGCACCTGGTAGCGCTTGAGGTCATCGCGGGTACGCGCCAGGTCGGCTTCGGCAGCCGCCAGCTGTGCCTGCGAAGCGCGCGCCTGCAGCGCGAAGTCGGCCACGTCCAGCTCGGCCAGCACATCGCCCTGCTTCACCCGCTGGCCGGCATCGACGTGGCGCTTGACCAGGTTGCCGCCCACCCGGAAGGACAGCGGGCTTTCCTGGCGTGCACGGATCGTGCCCGGGAATGACGCCGTGCCCTGCCCGGCCTGCTCGCCCGGATGCACCACCAGCACCGGCACCGCCGCCTGCGGCGCCTGCTCCGGCCCCGAACAGGCGGCCAGCGCCACCACCCACACCATACCGCCCAGCCAGCGCACGCTCTTCATCGGTCAACGTCCTGAAAACGCAGGGTTCAAACGCGGGGGAGCCGGCACGATCGCAGGCCCCAATTTAGTAAACTGGCCGGTATAGTATAAATATCGAACCGGTTGGTCTAGTATTACGCCAATGAGTTCTCCCACTTCCCGCAAAGCGTCGGCCAAGCCTGCTGCCAAGGCCGCCGGACCCGGGCGTCCGAAGGACCTCGGCAAGCGCGCGGCGATCCTCGAAGCAGCCAAGACCCTGTTCGTCGAGCAGGGCTATACCGGCGTGAGCATGGACAGCATCGCCGCCCAGGCGGGCGTGTCGAAGCTGACCGTTTACAGCCATTTTGGCGATAAAGAGACGCTTTTCACCGAAGCTGTGCAGTCCAAGTGCATGGAGATGCTGCCGGACGCGCTGTTCGTTGCCGATGCCGAAGGCCCGCTGCGCGACCAGTTGCTGGGCATCGGCCAGGCCTTCTTCGAGATGATCACCTCCGACGCGGCGATCTCGGTGCAGCGGGTGATGATGGCCCCGGAAACCGACGAACGGCTGCGCGAACTGTTCTGGCAGGCCGGCCCGGAGCGCACCTGCGAGGCGCTGGCCGATTTCCTGCGTTCGCGCACCGCGCGCGGCGAGTTGGAAATCCCCGATTGCCGGCTGGCGGGCCAGCAGTTCCTGACCCTCATCAAGGGCGAAGTGCATATGAACCGGATGTGCGGCATGCCGCTGTCACCGGGGCAGTGCGATGCTTCCAGCCACGTGCCCGACAGCGTCGATTTCTTCCTGCGCGCCTATGCGCCGCGAGGGCCTGGAAGCGCCTGAAGCACCAAACTGAACGAACCGGAGGTCGCGATGACTTCCGGCACTGCGACCCCGGCCGCCCGAAAGCTGATGCTCTGGGCGCGCCGCCGGCCTCCGGCACCGGTAAAATGGCCGGCCCACTGCGCTGGATTTGAACCTCATGACGATTGATTACGCCCACGCCCGCGAACTGATGGTGGAACAGCAGATCCGTCCCTGGGACGTGCTGGACATCAAGGTGCTCGACGTCCTCGCCCGCCTGCCGCGCGAGGCCTTTGTCGCCGACGCGCACCGGGCACTGGCCTATGCCGACGTTGAACTGCCGATCGGCAATGGCCAGAAGATGATGAAGCCGGTCATCGAGGGCCGTACCCTGCAGGCACTGGATCTGCAGCCGGGTGACGAAGTGCTGGAAATCGGCACCGGCAGCGGCTTCCTGGCTGCCTGCATCGGCGCGCTGGCGCGCGACGTGCTGAGCCTGGAAATCGACCCGGAACTGGCCGCCGCCGCGCGCGCCCGCCTGGACGCTTCCGGCCTGGGCACCAACGTCCGCGTCGAAGTGGCCGATGCGCTGGCCTGGCAGACCGAACGCCGTTTTGACGTGATCTGTGTCACTGGCGCGGTTGACGTCGTGCCGTCACAGTTCGCCTCGTGGCTGCGTCCGGGCGGTCGCCTGTTCGTGATCCATGGCCGCTCGCCGGCGATGGAAGCCCTGCTGGTCAAGGCCGATGGCAGCACCGAATCGCTGTTTGAAACCGATATCGATTACCTGCGTGGTGCCGCCCCGGCCCCCCAGTTCCACCTCTGAGTCCAAGGAAGCCGCAATGATCCGCCGATCCCTCGCTGTTGCGCTGGCCACTGCCCTGCTGCCGTTGTCCGCCCATGCCGCCGACCTGCTGCAGGTCTACGAAATGGCACGCAATGGCGATCCGCAACTGTCGGCCGCCGAATCGACCCGGCTGTACGACAAGGAAGGCGCCGTGCAGGCGCGTGCCGCGCTGCTGCCGCAGATCAACGGCACGGCCTCGCTGAACCGTTCGCGTAGCGAAGCCAATGCCGATGCCAACTCCGGTTCGGTCACCAGCAAGCGCCGCAACTACACGATCGATGGCAGCCAGACGCTGTTCAACTGGACGCAGATCAGCAACCTGCGCTCGCAGCGCGAGCTGAGCAAGGCGGCGGATTTCACCCTCGATTCGGCCAACGACAGCCTGATCGTGCGCACCTCGGCGGCCTACTTCAATGTGCTGGTGGCGATCGAATCGCTCAACGCCGCACAGACCAATGAAGCGGCCGCGAAGAAGCAGTTCGACTTCGCCGACAAGCGCCTGGAAGTGGGCCTGGCGCCGATCACCGACGTGCACGAAGCGCGTGCCCAGTACGACCAGGCGCGCGCCAACACCATCGTTGCGCAGAACACCCTGGCCGACAACTACCAGGCCCTGACCGAACTGACCGGCCAGCCGGTGATGAACCTGAAGGGCCTGCCGGCCGACTTCCGTCCGGAAGTGCCTGCCAACCGCGGCAACATCACTGAACTGGTGCAGCAGGCGACCAGCCAGAACCCGGCACTGAAGGCGCAGGAACTGAAGGTCAGCGCGGCTGAAGCCGGCGTGCAGGCGGCCCGTGGCGGCCATTACCCGACCCTGTCGCTGGGCGGCAGCTGGGGCAAGAGCGCAACCTGGGGCGACAGCACCGGTGCCGGCTCGCTGTCCCCGGATGCACGCACCAACAGCATCGGCCTGACCCTGAGCGTGCCGATCTTCTCCGGTGGTGCCACCCAGTCCGGCGTGCGCCAGGCGCTGGCCCAGCGTGACATCGCCCAGGACGGTTACGAGCAGCAGAAGCGTGCGCTGGACCGCAACACCCGCAATGCCTACCAGACCCTGGTGCAGGGCATCAGCGAAGTGGAAGCCCGCCGCCTGGCGGTGGTCTCGGCACAGAGCGCGTATGACGCATCGCAGGTCGGCCTGGAAGTGGGTACCCGCACCGTGCTGGACGTGATCCAGAACCAGCGCATCCTGTTCTCGGCGCAGCTGGACTACGCCAACGCGCGCTACACCTTCCTGCAGAACCGCCTGCTGCTGAGCCAGTCGCTGGGTGCACTGGATGTGGCGGAACTACAGGACATCAACCGCCTGCTGACCCAGGATGCCGGCAACCCGGCGACGACCACGAACTGAGCCGTCGCCTTCCGGTAGAACGAAGAAGCCACCCGCGAGGGTGGCTTTTTTGTGGGTGCGGGTCGCGAGATGTGCATCCACGCATGGCGTGGATCTACCGACTGCGCGTGCATCCACGCATGGCGTGGATCCACCGGCTGCGCGTGCATCCAC
>NZ_JACVTT010000086.1:0-20817 GCF_016624665.1 Stenotrophomonas sp. S39
GCCTACGCTCGGCTGCTCGGCTCTACAGTAGATCGACGCCATGCGTCGATGCCGAGGCCCGTTATTTCGGCTGGTACCGCACGCTCAGCTGGTACTCGCGGCCCGGCTGGTTGAACCACGCCACGGTCTCGTAACGGCGGTCGAACACATTGGCTGCGCGGGCCAGCAGCGACCACGACGGCGTCAGCGCGTACTCCGCGCGCAGGTCCAGCGTGCCGTAGCCGCCCACCTTCACCGTGTTGCTGGCCTCGTCGTAACGCTTGCCCGCGCCCTGCACGGTCAGTCCGGCGCGGAAATCGCCGAAGCGGCGGTCCACGTCCAGGCGCGCGGTCTGCTGCGCGCGACGCGGCAGCCAGTTGTCGAACTGCGCGCTGCCAGCGGTGCGGTTGCGCGGGTCGGTGTAGCTCAGCTGGCCATTGATGTCGAAGCCGGCCAGCACCACGCCTGCGGTCAGTTCGGCACCGCGGATACGCGCCTTCTCGATCTGCTGCATCATGAAGGTCGCCGCGTCGTAGGTGATCAGGTCATCGATGCGGGTCTCGTACACGTCCACGCCCCAGTGCCAGCCCTGGCCGTGCTGCGACAGGCCGATGTTGGCGCTCTTCGACGTCTCCGGGTCCAGCGTCGGTACGCCGCTCCACGGGTCGTACAGGTCGCTGAAGGTCGGTGCCTTGAACGCCGTGCCATAACTGGCGTTCACGCGCAGGCCGTGGCCCAGGTCCATCGCCCAGCCGAGGCTGCCGGTGGCGTGGTTGCCGAACTGCGCGTTGTCGTCGTTGCGCGCGCTCACCTGCAGCTGGTGGCGGCCGAAACGGCCCTGGTACTGCACGAACACGCCGGTGTTGCGGCGGCTGTCCACGAGATAGCCCGCGCTGCTGCCATCCAGGTTGTCCTCGCTCCAGTCCACGCCGGTACTCAGCAGCTGGCCCTCGGCCAGGCCGATATCGGCCTGCAGCGAGGCGTTGTCACGGTGCGTCTGCGCGCTGCCGGACACACCGAAGTCGCCGAAGTTGTCCGACTCGTTGTCGCTGCGGCCGACGCTGGCGGTGAAGGCCAGTCGCTCGGACGGGGTGTAGCGCACCTTGCCGGACATCACCTGCTGCAGCGTTTCCGAGTAGTTGTAGTAGCCGTCGTAGTGGTTCTCGCCTTCGGCACGCAGGGCGCTGCCTTCCACGCTCCACTGCTCGTTGAAGGTGTAGCCACCGCGCAGGCTCTTGGACAGGTTGCGGTAGCCATCGCGGTCGGGCTCATCAGCGAAGCAGCCGGTGAACAGCGTGGCCGAGCCGCGGCAGGCGTTGATGCCGTCGGTGTGCTGGTAGGCAATATCGGCGCCGAACCAGCCGCGCTCGCCGCTGCCACCGATGCCGCCGCTGGCTTCGCGCAGGCCATTGCTGCCGCCGCCCAGCTGGAAGTGCGGCGCAAACCCGCCCTGGTTGCGGCGGGTGAAGATCTGGATGACGCCACCAATGGCATCGGCGCCGTACAGGCTGGACTGCGGCCCGCGCACGATTTCCACGCGCTCGATCTGCGCCAGCGGCAGGTCCTGGTACATCGCCAGGCCAAGGTCGGCGCTGTTGATGCGCACGCCATCGACCAGCACCACGGTGTGCGAGGAATTGGTGCCGCGCAGGAACAGCGAGCTCTGCTTGCCGAGGCCACCGCTGTTGGTCAGGTTGATGCCGGCGCGGCCGGCCAGCAGTTCCTGCAGCGAGGTGGCCTGGCTGGATTCGATCTGTGCGCGGTCGATCACCTGCGCCGGTGCGATGCTGTCCTGCAGGGCGATGGGGGTGCGCGTGGCGGTCACCAGCACCTGGTCCAGCGCAGCGGTGTCATCGCTCGCCTGGGCATGGGCCAGGGCGGGCAGGGCGGCCAGCACGGCCAGGGACAGCATTCGGAACTGCAGCTTCATCGGGAGGACTCCGGGTGCCACGCACGCCCGCGTGGCGAAGGGGAGGAGCCACGAAGGCAGGCACGCGCCGAAGCCGCGGCAGATGCCGCGATCATCCAGCGCCATGCCCACCGCATCGCGACCTGAGGCTTCCGGGCCGGTCTCCGGGCTTGCCGCCAGGTGGCGCGAGGCCACCGTCCAGGCGCCTTCCCATGCCGGTGGCACAGTGGCGGTATTGCCTGGAACAGACGTGCTTACCGTTGCGGGGGCAGCGCCGGCCTGGCGTGTTGCCACGCGTCACCGGCTTCCCGTTTCAACCTGCCGGCCGCGGCCGCAGGTCACCTGGAAGTGGGCGCAGTCTACGGCATCCCCGCGGCCCCGTAGAGTCGAGCTTGCTCGACTGCCCTTGCAGCTCCCGCTCGACTGCCTCGGCTGTGCCCGTAGAATGTCCCTTCGATACCCGTGGTGCCGTTGCCGATGTCCCGCTGTTTTCCGCTGTTCCCGCGTTGCCTGCACAGGACGCACGCATGATCCTCGACCTGGTCCGCCATGCCGGCAACGGCCGCGACGAGTTCCTCGATGGCCGCAGCGATCCGCCGCAGCTGGCCCGCCTGCCGCAGGAACTGGTCGACGCCTATGCCGGGCACGACTGGCAGCGGGTGATCAGCTCGCCGCGCCTGCGCTCGCTGCATACGGCGATGGCCCTGGCCACCCCGCGCGGGCTGGACGTGGACGCGGACGAGGAATGGGAAGAACTGGATTTCGGCGATTGGGACGGACAATCGCTGTTCGACCTGCCGGAGGATGCGCTGGCGGCCTTCCACGCCGATCCGCATGCCTACCCGCCGCCCAATGGCGAAAGCTGGGGCCACTTCGAACGGCGCATTGCGCGCGCGCTGGATCGCCTGCTGGACGATGAGGATCCGCTGCCCACCGTGGTGGTCAGCCATGGCGGCCCGCTGCGCATGGTGCTGTCACAGGTCTGCGGGTTGCCGCTGTCACTGTGCTGGGCGCTGCGCATCGACCACGGCACGCGCCTGCGGGTGTGGCTGGAACGCGGTGAAGTGGGCCTGGTGGGCGAGCTGCTGGAACTGCAGCAGCCGTAAGCCGCACCACCGTGGTAGTGCCGGCCGCTGGCCGGCATTCCCAGCAATGCGGACGCTCTAATCCTCGTCCGCGCTCTCGGCAAAGCGCTCTTCGCCGTCATCCTCGTTGTCGAAGCGCTGCTCATGCACCGGGCCCGATGCCGGGCCGGCCGCCTTCAACGGATGCGCGGCGATGCGTGCCTCGTAATCCTGCACCAGCGCTTCGCGCTGTGCTTCGCCCAGTTCCTGCCAGTGGCAGTCCAGTAGCGCGCCTTCCAGCGAATAAAGCAGGTTCAAGCTGGGCTTGAAGCCGGCGCGCTTGACCTTGACGAAGGCCCCGACCGCGCCGAGCGCAGCCAGGTCCTCGCGGCTGCGCAGGCCGACCTGGCGCAGCCACGCCGCACTCTTCGGGCCGATGTTGCGCAGCTTGGGTGCGCTCATCCCAGGGCCTCGACGAACACGCGGGCGATGGCTTCCAGCCCGGCCTGGTCCTCGGCATCGAAGCGGCCCACCTTCGGGCTGTCGATGTCGAACACGCCGATCAGCTCATCACCGCGCAGCAGCGGCACCACCAGTTCCGAGCGCGAGGCCGAATCACAGGCGATGTGGCCGGGGAAGGCATCGACGTCTTCCACGCGCTGGGTGACGCGCTGGCTGGCAGCGGCACCGCACACGCCCTTGTCCAGCGGAATGCGCACGCAGGCCGGCAGGCCCTGGAACGGGCCGACCACCAGCTCCTTGCCGTCGTACAGGTAGAAACCCACCCAGTTCAGGTCGGGAAGGGAGTGGTAGACCAGTGCGGAGAGGTTGGCCGCGTTGGCGATGCGGTCGGACTCGCCGTAGACCAGGCCTCGGGCCTGTTCCAGCAGCTGGGCGTATTGTTCCGGCTTGCTGCCGGTGAGCGAGGCGTTGGCGAACATGCCTGCAGTCTAGCAAGCGTACGGGACCAGCGATAATGCACGCTCTGTTGCATGCCTGGAGCCATCGATGCTGCTGCCCACCCTGATGCCGCCGGCGGTGTTCGTCACCGGCACCGATACCGAGATCGGCAAGACCGCCAGCAGCACCGCGCTGCTGCATGCACTGCGCCGGCGCGGACTGCGCGCGGTGGGCATGAAGCCGGTCGCCAGCGGCAGCCAGGACCTGGGCCACGGCCTGCGCAACGAGGACGCGCTGGCGCTGCAGGCGGCCAGCTGGCCGGTGCCGGATTACGCCGATCTGAACCCCTATGCGCTGCGGCAGCCGCTGGCACCTGAACTGGCCGCGGCCGAGGACGGCGTGGAGGTGCAGCTGGCGCCGATCGTGGCCGCCTTCGAGCGCCTGCGTGCGCAGGCCGATGTGGTGGTGGTGGAAGGCGTGGGCGGCTGGCTGGCGCCGGTGTCGGCCACGCTGGACCAGCTCGACCTGGTGCGCGCGCTGCGCCTGCCGGTGCTGATGGTGGTGGGCATGCGCCTGGGCTGCGTGAACCATGCACGGCTGACCGCGCAGTCGCTGCAGGCCAGCGGCGTGGAGTGCCTGGGCTGGATCGGCAACCACATTGATCCCACCATGCAGCGCCAGGACGAAAATATCGCCACCCTCCAGCAGCGCCTGCCGATGCCGTGCTGGGGCCGCCTGCCGTACCTGCCGGGCGCGGATGGTGAGCGACTCGCAGTGCACCTGCGCGATTGATCCGCTTCCTGTAGAGCCGAGCCCATGCTCGGCTCAGCATCGGATCCGGGTGAAACGCAGCCGAGCGCGGGCTCGGCTCTACAGGGCCGAGGGTGCCGCCAGCTCCCGCGCGATCGCGCCCAGCCGTTCCACCGCGCTGATGAAGCGTGCATCCAGCGCCTGGCAGCACGACAGCCGCAGGCAATGCCGGTAGCGCGCGCCACGCGAATACACCTGGCCAGGCATGAACACGATGTCCTCGGCCAGCGCACGCTCGAACAGTTCACGCGTGTCCACGCCAGGCAGCTCCAGCCACAGCAGGAAGCCCCCCTGCGGTTCGGTGGCGCGGGTGCCAGCGGGGAAGTGCTCGGCCACCAGCTGCCGCAGGCGACCCACCTGTTCGCGGTACAGCCGGCGCATGCGGTGCAGGTGGTGCTCGTAGCTGCCCGCTTCCAGATAGGCGGCCACTGCATCACCCAGCAGCTGCGGTTCACCGCCGGTGGACTGGAACTTCAGCAGGGCGATGCGTTCGGCGAAGCGACCACCATCGAGCCAGCCGATGCGGTAATCCGGTGCCAGCGTCTTGGAGAAGCCCCCCGCCACCATCACCCAGCCATCGCGATCGAAGGCCTTCAGCAGCGGTGCCGGCGGTTCGCAGAACTGCAGTTCGGCATACACCGCATCCTCGATCAGCGGCAGCTGGTGCGCGTTGACCAGTTCGGCCAGGCGCTGCTTGGCCGCCGTCGGCATGGTGCAGCCCAGCGGGTTGTGCACCGTGGGCATCACCACCAGCGCGGCCAGCGGCGTGTGCTCCAGCAGCGCTTCCAGCGCATCCACATCCAACCCGTGCTGCGGGTGGGTGGGCAGCTCGATGGCCTGCAGGCCGAGGTTGGCCAGCAACGGGTACAGGTTGAAGTAGGAGGGGGCTTCGATGCCCACCGCCGCGCCCGGCTCGGTCACGGCACGCAGGGCCAGCTGCAGCGCTTCCATCGCGCCATGGGTCAGCAGCAGGCGGTCGGCGTGGGTGTGCAGGCCCAGCCGCGGGCCACGCCGCACGATCTGCGCCAGCAGGCGCGGCGAGCCGTTCGGGCGCGCATAGGTTTCCACCGTCTGCTGGCCGTGGCGCAGCACCTGCGCGGTGTGCCGGGCCAGCTGCGCACCAGGGTAGAACTGCCGCCCGCGCGGCCCGGCGAATGCCAGGTCGATGACGCCCGGGCGGCGCTGCGCCTCGAGCACGCGCGCCATCAGTGCCTGCTGCAGCGGCGCGGTGGGCGCCGAGGGGGCATCGCGCAGTGATCGCTGCGGCACCGACAGGCGTGGCGCCACCTCGAAGCCGGCCTTTGGCCGCGGTACCACCAGCCCTGCATCTTCCAGCTGCCGATAGGCGGCGATGACGGTGTTCAGGCTCAGCTGGCGCTGCGCCGCCATCTGCCGCAGCGAGGGCAGGCGGCTGCCCACCGGCAGGCGGCCGCCGTGGATCGCTTCGGCCAGTTCATCGGACAGGCGCTGGTAGCGGGGTGGGGCCGGGGTGGTGCGTGGATCTGTATCCATTGGACTGGCCTGCATCTGGAGCTGTACCCATGATGCCGCCGAGCCTAGCATGGTGCTGTCGGTGGGGCCTGATCGGGGCCTGGCCGATCCATTTCAAACGCACGGCCGCAGGGCCGTGCGTCTTTTTCATGGGCTGCGTCAACAATCGCTGGGGCTTCGTAGAGTCGAGCTTGCTCGACTGCTTTGCCGGGACAGTCGAGCGAGCTCGACTCTACGCGCCAGCAGCCGAGCATGGGCTCGGCTCTACAACAGTACGTCAGCGCATCGGCACCAGCGAGGCCTGGCGCCGGTACAGCGCGGGGAACTGCCTGCCCAGCGCGGCCAGCTTCGGTGCGTCGTAATAGCGGATGTAGGCCGCCTGCGGGTAGTTGGCCATGTAGTTCTGGTGGTAACTCTCGGCCGGGTAGAAACGCTGGCCGCTGGCCACCTGGGTCACGATCGGGCCGCGGTAGCTGCCGGCCTGGCCCAGCTGGCTGATGTAGGCGCGGCTGGCGGCCAGTTGCCGCGCATCGTCGCTGAAGATCGCCGAGCGGTACTGGCTGCCGTGGTCGGGGCCCTGGTAGTTCAGCTGGGTGGGGTCGTGCGCCACCGAGAAGAACACCTGCAGCAGCTGGCCATAGCTGACTTGGCGCGGATCGTAGTCGACCTTCACCGCTTCGGCGTGGCCGGTGCGGCCGCTGCTGACCCGCTCATAGCGCGCATCGGCGGCACTGCCGCCCGCATAGCCCGCCACGGCATTGCTCACGCCTTTGACGTGCTGGAACACACCCTGCACGCCCCAGAAGCAGCCACCGGCAAACACCACGCTGGCGTGGGTGGCGTCATCGCTGAAGGCGGCGTCGCCGGCCGGTGCCGGCAGCGCCTGCACCGGCGCGCTGGCCGTGGCCGGCGCGGCCATCGCACCGTGATCCACCAGCAGCACGCCGGCCACCAGCGCCGTGGCGACCAGCCCGGCAACACCCGCCGCAATGCCCTGTTCAAAGGAGAATTTCATCGTGCCCTCCTGCTCTCAACCAAAGGTGAAGGCATAGGCCTGCACGCCCGCGTCGAGGAACTCGATCTCGAAGCGGTGCGGGCCGACCGTGCCGCGCTGGCGTACCAGCTGGTACAGACGGTTCTCGTTGACCACGCCACTGCCATCGGCGCCGACATCACTGCCGGCATCGGCGGCGGGCAGGGGCTTGCCATCCAGCCAGACGCGGAAGCGCACGGGCGTGCCGTCCTGCTTCGGCGCAAGCACCAGGTGCAGGTCGCGGGCGTGGAACTGGAAGGCGATGCGGCCGCCGCTCTGCTGCAGCTGTGCAGCTTCGTTGGTGATGGTCCAGTGCCCGGACAGGCCCCACTGGTTCAGCGCGAGGCTGGCCGGCAGCGTGTACTCGAAGGCCGCATCGGTGCGCTGCCCGCCGGGCGAGGCGAAGTGCTCGGCGCGGGCATGGCCCAGGTAGGTTTCCGGCGAGCGCAGGTTGCCCATGTCAGCCTGCGTGGCCACGCCCTGCAGGTCGGCGGCGGCCGGGTCGGCCGGTGGCGGCAGGTCGGTCTGGCCGGCTTCGGCCAGCAGGCGGCGGATCACCTGTTCCGAATGCGCGTAGTTGCCTTCACCGAACTGGTGGGCGCGGATGTTGCCCTGTGCATCAACGAAGTACTGCGCCGGCCAGTACTGGTTGTTGAACGCGCGCCAGATCGAATACTGGTTGTCCAGCGCCACCGGGTACTCGACCTTCAGCTGCTGCACCGCCTTCATCACGTTGCGCGGGTCGCGTTCGAAGGCGAATTCCGGCGTGTGCACGCCCACCACCACCAGGCCATGGTCGCGGTAGCGGCGCTCCCATTCGTGCACGAAGGGCATCGCGCGCAGGCAGTTGATGCAGGAATAGGTCCAGAAGTCGATCAGCACGACCTTGCCGCGCAGCTGTCCGGCCTGTAGCGGCGGGCTGTTGAGCCAGCCGGTGGCGCCGTCCAGGGCGGGCAGGGTGCCTTCCACCGGCAGGGGCGCATTGGCGGCATTGGCACCGGCCATCATCATCATTGGCGGCGCGGCCGGCTGGGCACCGGGTACGGCATCCAGCAGGCCCTGCTCGATGCGCGCGGTGCTGACCGAGGACAGGCGGGTCAGCAGGCCGGTATCCCAGCCCAGGCCGATGGCCACCACCGCCAGCAGCGCGGCCACGCCCAATACCTTGCGCAGCACGTCGCCCAGGCCGAGCCGCGCCTGCAGGGCATTGAACACGCGGCCACCGATCCACACCGCCAGCGCGAGCGCCGTCGCCGCACCCAGCGCGTAGGCCAGCAGCAGCCCACTGGTGCCCACGCTGGCGCCGTGCAGTGCCGCACCGGTCAGCACCAGGCCCAGGATCGGCCCGGCGCACGGTGCCCACAACAGGCCGGTGGCGATGCCGATCAGCAGCGAGGTCCACGCCCCGCCACGGCCGGCATCATCGGCGGCATCGGCGCGCGCGCTCAACCGTGCACCCACGCGCTGGAACGGCGCCAGCAGGTGGTCGGCCAGGCGCGGCCAGAGCAGTGCCAGAGCGAACACCGCCATCAGCACCAGGGCCACCCAGCGGCCGATCTGGTTGGCCTGGGCCACCCATTGGCTGCCCACGGCGGCCAGGCTGGCGACCACGGCGAAGGTCAGCGCCATGCCCAGCAGCAGCGGCAGCGTGCTGCGCAGGAACGGCCGGTTGGCGCGTGCGAACACGAAGGGCAGCACCGGCAGGATGCAGGGGCTGAGCAGGGTCAGTACGCCGCCCAGGTAGGCCAGCAGCAACAGCAGCATCATCAGGCTCCAGAAACAGGGGAAGAACCGAGCGGCACGCGCCAGCCACCGTCGCTGTCCTGCCGGGCCGCACCGGGCTGGAACAGCAGGGCGGCACCGTTCATGCAGTAGCGCAGGCCGGTCGGGCGCGGGCCATCGTTGAAGACATGGCCGAGGTGGCCGCCGCAGCGGCTGCAGTGCGCTTCCACCCGCAACATGCCGAAGGTGGTGTCGCGGTCCTCGCCGACGGCGCCATGCAGCGGAGCCCAGAAGCTGGGCCAGCCGGTACCGCTTTCAAACTTGGTGGACGAGGAGAACAGCGGCTGCTGGCAGCCGGCGCAGGTGAACGTGCCCTGCCGGTGTTCCCGATCCAGCGGGCTGCTGCCGGCGCGTTCGGTGGCCTGCTGGCGCAGCACCGCGTACTGCGCCGGGGTCAGCAGCCGGCGCCATTCGGCGTCGCTGCGCATCAGCGGGAACTGTCGTGCCGGGCGGTTCTCGGCGGCGGCCGTGGCGGGGCGGCTGCACGCGCCCAGACCGAGCACGCCAGCGGCGGTGGCAAGACCACCCAGGCCCAGCAGGTGGCGGCGGGTGAGGGGCATGGCGGACTCCGGGAAGGGGCGACGGGGCCATGCTGCGCCTGCCCGGGTCAACGAATCCTCACGCAGGATTCAATTTTTCGTGAGGTATCGATGGCCAAGCCGCGCCACAATGCGGGCAGCCTCCCCACTGGCCCCGAGTTGCCGATGTCCGCAAAACGCGTCCTGATCGTCGAAGACGATGCCCACATCGCCGACCTGCTGCGCATGCACCTGGCCGACGAGGGCTACGACGTCGCCCACGCCGCCACCGGCGATGCCGGCCTGCGCCTGCTGGAACAGGACGGCCCGTGGGACGCGCTGGTGCTGGACGTGATGCTGCCCGGCGTGGACGGCCTGCAGATCTGCCAGCGTGCCCGGGCAATGGCGCGCTACGTGCCGATCATCATCATCAGCGCACGCGGCAGTGAAACCCAGCGCATCGTCGGCCTGGAACTGGGCGCGGACGATTACCTGGCCAAGCCCTTCTCGATGCCCGAATTGGTGGCCCGCGTGCGGGCGCTGCTGCGCCGTGCCGAAGCCATGGCGCAGAACGCGCGCATCGATGCCGGTGCCGTGGAAGTGGGTGGCCTGCAGCTGGACCCGGTGGCACGCACCGCCTCGGTCGATGGCAGCGTACTGGAGCTGACCCCGCGTGAGTTCGACCTGCTGCTGTTCTTCGCCCGCCATCGCGACCAGGTATTCGCACGGATGGAACTGCTCAACCAGGTATGGGGCTACCAGCACGATGGTTACGAGCACACGGTGAACACCCACATCAACCGCCTGCGTAGCAAGATCGAGCTAGACCCGGCCACGCCGCGGCGGCTGCTGACGGTGTGGGGGCGCGGCTACAAGCTGGTCGATCCGGCCGGGGCGGCGGCATGATCACGCCCAACCTGTGGCAGAAGCTGGCAGCGGTGATCGCCGCGCTGATGCTGATGTGCTGCATGGCCCTGCTCGCCCTGCAGATGCGCGCCAGCACCCGCCACGAACAGGAAGTGGTGCAGCGGCTGTCGCTGGGCCTGGCCGAACACATCGCCCAGCGCAGCGAACTGATGGATACCAGCGGCATGCGCGATACCGCGGTGCGCGCGCTGTTTGGCCAGTTGATGGCGGTCAATCCCAGCGTGGAGGTCTACCTGCTGGACGACCAGGGCCGCATCCTCGGCCACGATGCACCCAGCGGCCACCTGCTGCGCGACCGTGTCGACCTGGCGCCGCTGCGCCACCTGCTGGCCGGTGCGCCACTGCCGATCCTTGGCGATGACCCGCGCAGCACCGGCGGCCGCAAGGTGTTCAGCGTGGCCCCGCTGGTGGTGCAGGGTCGCCAGGCCGGCTACGTGTACGTGGTGCTGGTGGGCGAGCACCGGCAGATGCTGGCCGACGATCTGGCCGCCAGCAACCAGTGGAACACCACCCTGTGGTCGGTGCTGCTGGTGGGCGGGCTGGGCCTGCTGGCCGGGCTGGTGGCCTTCTACTGGGTCACCCGGCCGCTGCGCCGGCTGACCCGGCGCATCCAGGCCTTCGACATCGATGCACCCACGCCGTTGCCGGCGCCGGTGCCACTGCGCAGCGGCGAGCGCGATGAACTGAAGATCCTCGAGCATGCCCACGCGCAGATGGCGCAACGGCTGGGCGAACAATGGCAGCAGCTGCGCCAGCAGGACCTGCAGCGCCGCGAGCTGGTGGCCAACATCTCCCACGACCTGCGCACGCCGCTGTCGTCGCTGCATGGCTACCTGGAAACGCTGGCGCTGAAGGAAGCCACGTTGTCACCGGACGAGCGCCGCCGCTACCTCGGCATCGCCCTGGCGCAGAGCGCGAAAGTGGGCCGCCTGGCCCGCGCGCTGTTCGAACTGGCGCGGCTGGAGCACGGCGAGGTACGCCTGGAATGGGAGGTGTTCGCGCTGCCGGAGCTGCTGCAGGACGTGCTGCAGAAGTTCGAGCTGGCGGCGCAGGCGCGCGGCCAGCACCTGCACGCGGATTTCCCGCCGGGCCTGCCGCTGGTGCGCGCCGATCTCGGCCTGGTCGAGCGGGTGCTGACCAACCTGCTCGACAACGCGCTGCGGCATGCGCCCGAGGGCGGTGAGGTGCGCGTGCAGCTGCGCGCCATTGAAGGCAGCGTGGAAGTGAGCGTGGCCGACGACGGCCCGGGCGTGGCCCCGGCGCTGCGCGCGCAGCTGTTCCAGGCGCCGGCGGCACTGGGGGCGCGGCGTGGCGAGAATGGTGGGCTGGGGCTGCTGATCGTGCAGCGCATCGTGCAGCTGCACGGGCGCCGCATCGAACTGCGGCCGAGCGAGGCGGGGGCGCTGTTCGTGTTCGCCCTGCCGCGCGCCGACCACGCGGCGCCCTGACCGCGCCGCTGCGCTCGCCGGGCATGGCCCGGCGCTACCGGTCTCTGGGGCGTCACCCGGCCATGCCCGGTAGATCCACGCCATGCGTGGATGCGCTTCACCAGATCGCACGTAACCGGTAGATCCACGCCATGCGTGGATGCGTTTCACCGGATCGCACGTAACCGGTAGATCCACGCCATGCGTGGATGCGCTTCACCGGAATCGCAGGCAAAAAAAGACCCGGCAGAGGGAGGGATCTGCCGGGTCCGGATTGCATGGGGGGAGGGACCCATGCAATGAGCGTGGGCGGGACGTCAGTGGCTGTTGCCGGTGGCGTCCGCCGTTGTGTGTGCCTGGCCCTGCACCAGGTCGGACCAGGCGCGACCGGCCTGCAGGCCCAGATCGACCACGTCCTGCTGGGCCTGGCCCAGCCGCTGCAGGTTGTCCTGCCACAGCTGTGCGCCCTTGGGCAGCAACCCGGCCGGATCTTCGCTGCGGGCCAGTTCGCCCAGCCAGCCGCCGGTCGCGGTCAGGTTGCGTTCCATCGCCTTCAGCTGCACGCCGAACATGCTCTCGGCATTTTCCAGCGCCAGTCGGTTCGCACGCGTTGCCGCAGCCGCCAGCTGGCGGGTGGCATCACTGAAACGATCGGCGAAGGCGTTGGCCATGGCGGCATCGAAAGCGGTTGATGCAATGCAGCATACGCCGATCATGCCGCAATGCAACAAAAATCGTGAAGGCGCTCGAGGCGCCTTCAGAAAGCCTTATGGATCAACGGCTTGATCAGGCGGCCGGGCCGCGGTAACGGCAGCCGGAGGTGCAGGTTTCGTGCACGGTGATCTCGCTCAGCGCGGGCAGCACCGGCTTCAGTTCGTTCCAGATCCACACCGCCAGGTTCTCGCTGGTCGGGTTTTCCAGGCCGGGGATGTCGTTGAGGTAGTGGTGGTCCAGGCGGTCGTAGATCGGCTGGAAGGCGGCTTTGACGTCGCCGAAATCCATGATCCAGCCGGTCTGCGCCCCCGGCTCGCCTTCCACCTTCAGTTCCACCCGGAACGAATGGCCGTGCAGGCGCGCGCATTTGTGGCCCGGCGGCACGTTGGGCAGGCGGTGGGCCGCCTCGAGCATGAAGACTTTGAAGATTTCCATGGCGCGATTGTACGCCGGCCCCGTCGTCGCGATCGTTCCGGATGTTGGGTTTCCGCAAAGGAATTCTTTCCATCCGGATGAAGAGATGATAGTTTCTCTTATATCCGTATGAAGAGATGTTATTGGTCGCGCCCAACCTGGCATGGATTACTGCGGAACTTCCGTCGTCCACTACCACCCCCCCACATCGTCATGCCCCAGCACACCCTGCTCGTGGCGGCCCTGGCCGTCGCTCTGGCCGCGCCTTTGTCTGCCGCCGCCGAAACCACCGCCGATGCCAGTGGCGAAGCCAGCACCCTGGCCGCCGTGCGCGTCACCGGTTCCAACATCAAGCGCACCGACACCGAAGCGTCCAACCCGGTGCAGGTGATCGGCCGCCAGCAGCTGGAACAGACCGGCAAGGCCACCGTCGCCGACGTGCTGCGTTCGATCTCGGCCAACACCGGCAACGCCAGCAACGAAACCACCAACAACGGCTGGGCGTCCGGCTCGGCCGGCATCGGCCTGCGCGGGCTCTCGCAGAAGAACACGCTGGTACTGCTCAACGGCCGCCGCCTGGCCAACTACGGCTTCCCGGCCGGTGGCCTGTCCGACACCTTCGTCGACCTCAACGCGCTGCCGCTGGTGGCGGTCGAGCGCATCGAAGTGCTCAAGGACGGTGCCTCGGCCGTGTACGGTTCCGATGCGGTGGCCGGCGTGGTCAACATCATCACCCGGCAGAACTTCGAAGGCGCCGAGATCGGCGGCAGCTTCGGCGGCGCCGACCAGGGCGGCCTGCACGAGCAGAACCTGAAGTTCGTCGGCGGCCTCGGTGACCTGGATACCGATGGCTACAACATCCTCTTCAGCCTGCAGGGCTACAACCGCGAACGCCTGGACCAGGACGAGCGCAACCTGACCAAGAGCGGCATCTACAGCGACCAGCCCGGCGGCCGCTGGAACGGCTGGTCGGCCAAGGGCGCGCGCTACCTCGTCAACGGCGTCTCGGTGCCGATGCTGGATGCCGACGGCAACTGCCCCACCGGCACCACCCGCGTGGCCAGTGCGCCCATCGACGGCCTGGCCGGTGATACCTGCGGCTTCAACCAGGCGCCGTACACCACCCTCATTCCGGCGACCAAGCGCTACCAGGCCTACGCCAACGGTACTTTCCGCCTCGGCGAGAACGTCGAGGCCTTCGGCGAAGTGCTCTATAGCCAGATCAAGAGCGCCGCGTGGTTCGGCAGCAGCCCGTTCTTCACCCTGGAAAGCGGCCGCTTCGCCCTGAACGCAGAAACCGGCCTGGCCGAACCGGTGTCGTCCAACCTGCCCGCCAGCAGCCCGTACAACCCGTACGGCCGCGCCGTGCCGATCGAATACACCTTCTTCGACCTCGGTGGCACCATCAAGACCAACCGCTCCACGGCCTATCGCGGCGTGGTCGGCCTGCGCGGCAGCACCGCCGCCTGGGATTGGGAAGTGGCCGCGTTCGGCGCACGCAGCAGCGAGCGCGAGACGGTGTCCGGCGGCTTCGCCAACCGCTGGGCGCTGGCCGATGCGCTGGCCAGCGGCAGCTACAACCTGCTCAACCCGTCGGCCACCCCGCAGTCGGTGATCGATGCCATCAACATCTCCACCCTGCGCCCGGCCGAATCGGTGCTGCAGGGCGTGGATGCGAAGATCTCCGGCACCCTGGGCCGCACCTGGGCGGGCGACATCGGCTTTGCCGCCGGTGCCGAGTGGCGCCGCGAGAAGCTCGATTCCAACAATCCCTGGCAGATCGACGCCGGCCTGCAGGTGCGCCCGGCCATTGCCGAAGTACACGGCGAGCGCAAGGTCAGCGCTGCCTATGCCGAAGTGAACGTGCCGCTGGCTTCGGGCCTGGAACTGTCCGCCGCCGCGCGTGCCGACCACTACGACGACTTCGGCGACGCGTTCTCGCCCAAGCTCGGCCTGCGCTGGCAGCCGCTGGATTTCCTGCTGGTGCGTGCTTCGGCGTCGAAGGGCTTCCGCGCGCCGTCGCTGTCGGAGAATTCCAACAGCACCAGCATCGCCTACGGCAGCGTGGTCGACCCGCGTGATCCGGACGTGCCAGGCTCGCGGCAGAACCCGACCTTCTTCACCGTCGGCAACAGCGAGCTGAAGCCTGAGCGCACCAAGAGCGTGAACTTCGGCGTGGTGCTCTCGCCCTGGGCCAACACCAACCTCAGCGTCGACTATTACCGCATCCAGCTGGACAACCTGGTCGGCACCAACAACACCCAGACCCTGGTCAACGACAACGTGGCCGGTGCCGTGCAGCGCGACGAGCGCGGCAAGCTGCAGGCCGTGTTCAACCGCTACCAGAACCTGAGCGAGCTGAAGACTTCGGGCATCGACGTCGAGCTGCGCCAGCGCATCCCGACTGCCGCGCTGGGCGACTTCACCCTGTCCTCGGCCTACACCCACGTGCGCGACTACCGTCGCCCCACCGTGGTCGGCGGCCCGCTGGTGGATTACGCCGGCAGCAACCTCGGCGCCACCCTGCCGAAGAACAAGGCGACCACCACGCTGGACTGGACCTACCGTGATTTCACCACCGCCATCACCTGGTACTACACCAGTGGCTACGACCAGAAGGCCAGCACCGCCGCCGCGGCCGTGCAGGACCGCGTCGATGCGTACAACCAGTTCGACCTGTACCTGGCCTACGCCGGCATCGAAAAGCTGACCGTCTACGCCAAGGTGCAGAACCTGGCTGACAAGACGCCGCCGTACGACGCCTCGTTCCCAGGCATCCGCGCGCCGTACGACTTCAGCCAGTAC
Source organism: Stenotrophomonas sp. S39 (assembly GCF_016624665.1). NCBI lineage: Bacteria > Pseudomonadati > Pseudomonadota > Gammaproteobacteria > Lysobacterales > Lysobacteraceae > Stenotrophomonas > Stenotrophomonas sp. S39. The sequence goes on from NZ_JACVTT010000086.1 coordinate 15,774, forward strand.
GACCTGCGCGGCCGCTACTTCACCCTCGGCTTCGATTACCGCTTCTGATGCCATCGCCGCAGCCGGCCACCCCGTGTGGCCGGCCGCGTTGCCGCTGTCCTGTTTCCTGGGGAGTCACCGTGTCCTTCCACCGCCGTGCCGTTCTTCCGCTGCTGCTTGCCGCCGCCACCGCCTTGTCCTCGCCGCTGCCGGCGCAGGCCCAGAGTGCGTACTTCTTCCCGCAGGCCACCGACGCTGCCGCGTTCGATGCCGCCATTCCCACCCCCGAGCAGTTCCTCGGCTATCCGATCGGCAGCCGCTACACCCGGCATGACCAGCTGGTGGCCTACTTCCAGGAACTGGCCAAGCACTCGGACAAGATCCGCGTGCAGCAGATCGGCCGCAGCTACGAAGGCCGGCCGCTGCTGATCGCCACCGTCACCGCCGCCGACAACCAGGCGCGCATCGAACAGATCCGCCAGCAGCACGCCACCCTGGTCGACCCGGCGCAGCCGCGCAGCGCGGCCGGCGACAGCCCGGTGGTGGTGTGGCTGGGCTACAGCGTGCACGGCAACGAAACCTCCAGCGGTGAAGCGGCGATGCTGACCGCCTACTACCTGGTGGCCAACCGCAGTGCCGAAACCCAGCAGTGGCTGCAGCAGTCGGTGGTGCTGTTCGACCCGGCGCAGAATCCCGATGGCCGCGACCGCGCGGCGAACTGGCACAACGCCTGGGCCTCCGACCCGGCATCGGCCGACCCGGCCGACAAGGAACACGTCGAGCCGTTCCCGCAGGGGCGCACCAACCACTACTTCACCGATCTCAACCGCGACTGGCTGGCGCTGACCCAGCAGGACTCGCGGCCCAAGCTCGAAGTGTTCCACCAGTGGTACCCGAACGTGCAGATCGATTTCCACGAGATGGGCAAGGACAGCACGTACTACTTCGAGCCCTCGCCGAAGAGCATGCACAGCCCGCTGATTCCGGCGGCGTCCTACGAGTTCAACAAGACCCTGGCCAAGTACCACGCACAGTCGCTGGATGCGCTCGGCTCGCTGTACTACACCGGCGAGAACTTCGACAACTTCTCGCCGGTGTACGGCTCGACCTACCCGGACTTCCACGGTGCGGTCGGCGTCACCGTCGAGCAGGCCAGCTCGCGTGGCCGCGTGCAGGAATCGGTGAACGGCCTGCTGACCTTCCCGTTCACCCTCCGCAACCAGGTGGCCACCGGCCTGGGCACCGTGCGTGGTGCAGTGACCGAGCGCAGTGGCCTGTTCGATCTGCAGAAGAGCTTCTTCCAGAGCGCCCTGAAGCAGGCCGCGCAGCAGCCGGTGAAGAGCTTCGTGTTCGGCGATGCGCATGACCCCGCACTGACCCGCCGCCTGCTGGAGTTGTTGCTGCTGCATCGCATCGACGTGCATGCACTGGATCGCACGGTGACGGTCGACGGCCAGCGTTTCGACGGCGGCAGCGCATACGTGGTGCCGGTGCAGCAGGCGCAGTTCCGCCTGGTCCATTCGATCTTCGCCGAGACCCCGTCCATCAAGGGCGACGTGTTCTACGGCAGCACCAGCTATGCCATCGCACCGGCCTACGGCGTGGCGTTCGCCGGCAGCCGCAGCCGTATTGACGGCGGCGCCCGTGTAACCGCGCTGCCGCCGCTGCACGGTGCGGTGAACGGCGGCCAGGCGGGCTTCGCCTATGCCATCGACTGGCGCGACTACAATGCCGGCCGCGCGCTGGCTGCGCTGCAGGCCAAGGGGCTGAGCGCACGCGCGGCGTTCAAGCCGTTCAGCAGTGCCACCACACAAGGCCAGGTCAACTTTGCCGCGGGCACCCTGATCATTCCGGTGGCCGGCCAGCCGCTGCAGGGTGCAGCCCTGCTCGAAGCGGTGAGCGGCGCCGCGCGCGATGCCGGTGTGCAGGTACATGCCCTCTCCAGCGGTCGCAGCAGTGAAGGCATCGACCTCGGCAGCGATGGCGTCAAGGCACTGCGCAAGCCCGCCGTGGCGCTGGTGATGGGCGAGGGCGTGGCTGCCACCGAGATCGGATCGGCCTGGTTCCTGCTGGACCAGCAACTGCACCTGCCGGCCAGCAAGCTGGACCCGCAGCAGCTGGGCAAGGTTCCGCTGGACCGCTACACCACGATCGTGCTGTCCGGCGGCACCTACACCGGCATCGACGCCACCGCCGTGGCCGCGCTGAAGCGCTGGGTGCAGGCCGGCGGCTCGCTGGTGACCTACGGCAGCGCATCGAAGTGGGCGGTGGAGCAGAAGCTGGCCGATGGCGAGACGCTGGGCAAGGACGAGGAGGCGGGCGACGCTGACCGTCGCGCATTCGGTGACCAGCGTGACATCGCCGCGATCGAGCGGGTGAGCGGCAACATCCTCAGTGCCGACGTCGATACCAGCCATCCGCTGGCCTTCGGCGTGCCGCGCCGGCAGCTGTCGATCAACAAGGAAAACACGGTGACGCTGCAGCCGAGCGCGAACCCGTTCTCGACCGTGGTGCGTATCGATGCGACGCCGCGGGTGAATGGTTACCTGTCCGAGCGCAACCGGGCGCGGGTGGCGGGCAGCGCATGGCTGCTGGTGTCGGCGCAGGGGCAGGGCAACGTGGTGTTGTTTGCCGATGACCCCGCGCATCGCAAGTACTGGCATGGCACGGATCGCCTGCTGATCAACGCGATCTTCTTCGGGAATCTGGTGAATCCGGTTAAGGCGCGGGGTTGAGGCGATTGGCGCCTTGTTGATGCTGGGGGTGGGAGGACGGATGGGCCGCGCAGGACACGCCGCAAGTACGTCCGTGTAGGCTCGTAGGCGCCATCCATGGCGCCTGCGGTCCTGCGCGACCCATCCGTCCTCCCCAGACAGTTTCCTGCGGGCGCGGACGCATCAAACCCAAGGCGGGAGCAAGGGCAAAAGTAAAAGCAGAAGCATCGGCTTTTGCTCTTGAATTTGAATTTGATCCTTCTTCATCCGGCTACCCCGCGGGAGAAGGAAGGCGCTGGAAATGTCTGAAGCGTTGGGGAGCGGGGGCGGCGCAAAACCGCAGGCGCCATGGATGGCGCCTACGAGCTTACATGGATGTATTTACAGCGTGTTTTGCGCCGCCCCCGCTCCCCAACGCCCACGTAAAACCCACCGCAGGCTTTAAAACCACCAGATAGCCAGCACAAAAAAAGGACGGCGCCTCAGCGCCGTCCCTCGATAGCCCCCCGCGCAGCGGGAAGCGCAACAGCCGTCAGCTGCGATCAGCCCGCGCGACCGCCGCCGTTGCCGCCCTGGCTGCGGCCACGGCCGCCACCATTGCCGCCACCGCCACGACGCTGGCCCTGGCCGGCGCCCGCACCGGCACGCTGCTGGCCATTGCCACCGCCCTCGCGACGGCCGCCGCCGGCCTTCTTCGGGCCTGCGTGCGCGTGGCGCGGCGCATCACCGTGCGGGCGACGCGCATGGCTCTTGCGCGGTGCGCGCTCGCCGGTATCGTGCTCGGCCTTGCCCGGTGCACTATTGCCCCAGCGGATCGGCGTCTGCAGCTCGAAGCCCGGCACGTCGCGGATGTCCATGTCGCGGCCCAGCAGGCGGGTGATCGCGCGCAGCAGCTTCACTTCATCCTGTGCCACCAGCGAAATCGCCTGGCCGCTGGAACCGTTGCGGCCGGTACGGCCGATGCGGTGCACGTAATCCTCGGCCACCATCGGCAGATCGAAGTTGATCACCTTCGGCAGTTCGTTGATGTCGATGCCGCGCGCGGCGATGTCGGTGGCCACCAGCACGGTCACGCGACCGGCCTTGAAGTCACCCAGGGCACGCAGGCGCTGGCCCTGGCTCTTGTTGCCGTGGATCGCCGCGGTCTTGATGCCGGACTTTTCCAGGAACGTGGCCAGCTTGTCGCTGCCGTGCTTGGTACGCGCGAAGACCAGGGTCTGCTCGCGGCTGTCCTGCGCCAGCAGGTGCAGCAGCAGGTCGCGCTTGCGGCTGCCATCGACCGGGTGCACGCGGTGGGTGATGGTCTCGGCCACGGTGTTCTTCGGCGTCACCTGGATCTGTTCCGGGTTGCGCATGAACTCCAGTGCGAGCTGGCGGATGTTGTCCTCGAAGGTGGCCGAGAACAGCAGGGTCTGGCGGTTCTGCTTCGGCAGCTTGGCGAGGATGCGCTTGATCGACGGCAGGAAGCCCATGTCGAGCATGCGGTCGGCTTCGTCCAGGATCAGCACTTCGATGCCCGACAGGTCGACGCTGCGACGCTCCAGGTGATCGATCAGGCGACCCGGGCAGGCGACCAGCAGGTCCACGCCACGGCGCAGGATGTCCAGCTGGTTGCCCATGCCGACGCCGCCGTAGATGCAGGCGCTGGGGATGCGCAGGTACTTGCTGTAGCCGCGCAGGCTGTCATGCACCTGGGTGGCCAGTTCGCGGGTCGGGGCCAGGATCAGCGCGCGCGGCTTGCGCGGGCCGCTGCGCACTTCCTGCGAGGCGGTGCCCAGGTGCTGCAGCAGCGGCAGGCCGAAGGCGGCGGTCTTGCCGGTACCGGTCTGTGCGCCGGCCAGCAGGTCGCGACCGGCCAGCGCCAGCGGGATCGCCTGCTGCTGGATCGGGGTCGGGTTTTCGTAGCCCTGCTCGGCGAGCGCGCGCAGCAGGAAAGGCGCGAGGCCCAGGGATTCAAAAGACATTGAGATTGCTCCAAGTACAAGAAACGCCTGTCCGAACGGACAGACGGGGGCAGATCAAACTGATCGGCTGACTCGGAGCGTTCCCGTGAACCGCGCTGCGAGAATTGGGTGCAGCCGGCACGGAGCGCAGGCTGGAATGCGTGACGAACGGCGTCGGAGTGGGGGCGGGCGAAGTGGGCGGACCCAGGTCGCCGGCGATCCCGGAGGGAAACGGACGGCCGCTGCAGACCCCGCAAGTCTAAACGATCTTCAAGACTCCACGCAAAAACCCCTGTTCAGGTAAGGGGGGGGCTGCAGGGCTTGCAGCCCTGCACCCGCCTCAGATCAACGTCAACTTCAAAAGCCTGCATTCCGTGGGATGGCGGGGGGGGGGGGGGGGGGGGGGGG
>NZ_JACVTT010000087.1:0-20409 GCF_016624665.1 Stenotrophomonas sp. S39
CCGCGCCATCCACGCATGGCGTGGATCTACAACAATCCCGCGCGGACCGGGGATGTCCAGCCGCACCCGTCACTGCGCCATCCACGCATGGCGTGGATCTACAACACTCCCGCGCGGGCCGGGTTGGCCAGGATGTACGTCGCCCAGTAGATCCACGCCATGCGTGGATGATGTCCGGCCGCGCCCGTCACCGCGCCATCCACGCATGGCGTGGATCTACAACAATCCCGCGCGGACCGGGTTGGCCAGGATGTACGTCGCCCAGTAGATCCACGCCTGCGTGGATGATGTCCAGCCGACACCACCGTTTTACAGCGGCCACCGGCACCACGCGTAGGGGTATTCGCCCACCATGCAGGCCAACCCGGCACGCACCGGATTGGCCATGATGTACATCGCCTTCTCGTGCAATGACTCGTCGCTGCGCACCGCGTGGTCGTGGTACCCGTGCTGCCAGAGTGCGCCGCGCCGGCCCAGCTGCTGGTTCAGCAGACGGCTGCTACGCGATTTGAGCAGCGACATGCACTCGGCCAGGGTGCCCGTCTGCAGCTCCATCAACCAGTGCAGGTGGTCGGGCATCACCACCCAGGCGAGGCTGTGGCTGATACCGGCGCGCTCGACGAAGCGCAGGGCGTCGACCAGCATCGCGACGTTGGCGGCATCGGCGAAGAACGGTTCACGGCCGAGGGTGGTCGTGGTCAACAGATACACGTTACCCGTGCTGGAGTAACGGCCGTAGCGGAGTCGGGGGCTGGCCATGACCCCAGCGTGCAGCAGACGCGCGAGCACCGGTATTGGAGGCGTGCCCGTATTGGTGTCGGGAAAGCTCCATCCACGCATGGCGTGGATCTACTGCAACGCCCGCGGAAGATCCACGCCACGCGCGGATAAATCCAGTAGATCCACGCCATGCGTGGATGCCCATCCGGCAATCGCAGTAGATCCACGCCATGCGTGGATGCCCATCCGACAATCGCAGTAGATCCACGCCATGCGTGGATGCCCATCCGGCAATCGCGGTAGATCCACGCCATGCGTGGATGCCCATCCGGCAATCGCAGTAGATCCACGCCATGCGTGGATACGCGATCACGCGGCCTTTGGTACGTCGTCCGGTTCGCGGGCCAGCAGGGTGCCGACGAACAGCGCGGCCAGCAGCACGGTCACCCCGCCCCAGAACGCGGAATAGAACGCCAGGTGCGTGTTGAGCGGGAATACGGTGGCGGCCAGCGCCAGCATCGCCGGGCGTGCGCGCTCGCGTGCCCCCGGCGGTGCGAAGCGCCAGGCACGCCAGGCCTGGGCAACGGCAGCCAGCCACAGCAGCAGGCCGAGCACGCCGGTTTCGGCGAGGATTTCCAGCACGATCTGGTGCGCGTGCAGCGCCGGTTCGGCACCCCATACCGCCGGCCCCTGCTCGTCCACGCACTGCGGGTAGGCATCGCGGAAGCCGCGGGCGCCGACGCCGTTGATGGGGTGCGCGGCAATCATGCAGCCGGCCGCGCTCCAGATGCGGGCGCGCCCGGACAACGCCTGGTCGACGCCATCGGTGCCGCCATCCCAGGCCATCGCGGTACGCGTCACGCGCTCGCGCAGCTGCGGCACGCTGGCGGTCAGCGCTGCCGACGCCAGCACGCCGGCCAGCGCCAGCAGGCCCAGCCGCTTCCAGCCGAGCTGGCGCACGCCGCTGTAGGCGACGATGACGGCGAAGGTGATCCAGGACGCGCGCGAACCCGCCAGCAGCAGCACGATGGCCAGCGCCGCGCCGGCCAGCAGCCAGCCCGGCGTACCGAAGCGGCGCGCGGCCGGCAGCAGCAGGAACGGCGAGAGGCTGGCCAGAACCTGGCCGAACTTGAGGTTGCACGGCCCCAGCGGACCGCTGAGGCGGTCGGCCAGCGCCATCTCCTCGGCCGGGCACAGCGCATGGCCGCTGACCGCCAGTTTGAGCTGCTGCAGCGACCAGAACCACGGGCTGGTACCCGCCACCGCCTGTACCAGCGCATCCAGCGTCCACAGCGCGGTGATCAGCGCCAGGCCACCGAAGATCAGGCGCCGCCGCTGCGGCGTGGCCACGGCAATCGCCACCAGCCACATGAAGGGCAGGTAGCGCAGGCCGGCGGCGGCCTTGGTCCACGAGGCGGCGGGGTCGATCGCATCGAACGCCGAGAATGCCTGCGGCAGCCAGTAACCGAGGAACAGGATCGAGGTCAGTGCCCACGCGGCCGGCGTCAGCAGGTGCGGCCGCCGCTGCAGGCGGCGCATGACCATGCGCACCGCGGCGTACACCGCGCCGAGACCGAGCACGGTTTCAGCGATGCCCGGCAACGGCCACAGGGCCACATAGGCCAGCACCCACCACGGCGCCCAGCGCCCGGCGCGCGCGTCACCCGCGATGGGGGCGGCGTCAGCCTGCAAGGTCGGCATAGAGACGGAGGGTGTCGCGCTGCATGGCCTGCAGGGTAAACGGGATACGGCTCGGCAAGGACGGCGGCTGTGCCAGCAGGGCCAGCGCACGTTCACCCAGCGCCTGGGCATCGCCCAGCGGCACCGCGCCGGCCGGCTGCAGCTGCTGCAGCAGTTCGCCCACGCCGCCATGGTCCCAGCCCAGCACCGGGCGTCCGACCGACAGCGCCTCGACCACGGTACGGCCGAAGGCTTCGGGCTTGTCCGACAGCTGCAGCACCAGATCGCTGGCGGCGTAGGCCTGGGCGATCCGCGCGGTCGGGGGCGTGATCTGCACCGCCTCGGCCACGCCCAGCGCGGCCGCCTGGCGGCGCAGCTCGGCCACGTAGGCTTCACGCCCGGGTTCATCGGTGCCCAGCATCCACAGCTGCGCCGGTACGCCGGCAGCGTGCACGCCGGCCAGCAGCTGCAGGGCATGCGCATGGCCTTTCAGGCGGGTGCCGCGGCCCGGCAGCAGCAGCAGCGGGCCGTCGACCTGGGCCAGCCAGGGGTACTCGGCGGCCAGCGCCAGCCGCGGCCGGCGGTCGGCACGGGCCACGCGCGGGAACTGGCTGGCATCGACGCCGCGCGGAATGACCTGCAGGGCCTGTTCCGGCACCGTCGGATAATGCTGGCGCACGTAGTCGCGCACCGTGCTGGACACGCAGATGACGCGCTCGCCGCTGGTCATGACCGCGCTGTAGCGGCTGGGCGAATTCAACCCATGCACGGTGGTCACCCAGTGCGGGCGCTGCGCGGCGGGCATCGCCCGGATCGCGTACAGGCCCAGCCACGCCGGCAGGCGCGAACGTGCATGCACGATGTCCGCGCCGACCTCGGCGAACAACCGCCGCAGGGTGGGCAGGTGGCGCAGGGTCAGCAGCGATTTGCGGCCGATATCAAGGGTGAGGTGCTCGGCCCCGCTGTCCAGCAGCGGCTGCACCAGGCGGCCACCGGCGGACACCACCAGCGCGCGATGGCCGGCGGCGGCCAGGGCCGCAGCGATTTCCAGGGTCGAGCGCTCGACGCCACCGGAGTGCAGCGCCGGCAGCAACTGCACCACGGTCAGTCGGCGCATCAACGGGCCTGCTTAGTCGGCCAGCACGAAGGTGGAACCGCAGTACGGGCACTGCGCTTCGCCATTGGGCTCGTCTTCGATCGGCAGGTACACGCGCGGATGCGAGTTCCACAGCGCCATTTCCGGGGTCGGGCAGCTCAGCGGCAGGTCGCTGCGGTGCACGGTGTAGCGCTTTTCGGCGTTGGCGGGCGCGGTGGCGGTATGGCTCATGGCGGGTGTCGATGAACGGATTGCGAGGCCTGCGATTCTAGCACCTTGGGGCGGCACCCCGGCCGCCCCCTGCCCTTTGCCCCCGCCGCAGGCGCCTGCCGGGGCCAGCCGCTGGCCGGCCCCGGGGTCCAGGCGCACCGGCTTACTGGAAGTCCAGCGACAGTTCCAGGAAGGCCGAACGGCCGAAGGCGTTGTAGATGCCCTGGTCGTAGTACGGCCAGTTGCCGTTGCTGCGGTCGATCGGCGGCATCTCGTCGGTCAGGTTGTTGACCGTCAGCAGCAGGCTGGCCAGATCGTTGATGCGGTAACCGACGGTGGCGTTCCAGGTGGTCCACGGGCCGATGTTGCGCTGCTCGCCGCGGCTGTCCCAGGAGGGCGCATTGCGTATGCCGAAGGCGCTGGCGGTGAACGGCCCGCGCTTCCAGTTCACCCCCAGCGTGGCGCGGTACTGCAGTTCGTTGGAATTGGCACAGCACAACTGGTCGTAGACCGGGTCGCCTTCCTTGTCCTGGGTGGTGTGCTTGAGCGGCCGGTAGTAACCGGCATTGACCGCGAAGTCACCCACCGACTGCGTGTTCCAGCGATAGTCCAGCGCCGCCTGCACGCCGTTCTGGCGCTGGCTGGCGATGTTGATCGGATAGGAGAACACCTTGTCCACGCCGTTCGGATTGAGCGGATCGGTGGCCGGCTTGCGCTGCACCTGTCCCAGAACCTGCTGGCAGGTGGGCGATTTGATGTCGAACTGGGTCTGCCCGTTTTCCGAAACGCCCAGGCGGCAGTTGGCCTCGGTGTCGAGGATGCTGTCGGTGCCGAGGATGCGCACTTCGTTCTCGATGACCACCGAGTTGTAGTCCACCGACATCGTCAGGGCATTGTCCAGCGTCGACCACACCACGCCATAGGTGAAGGTGCGCGCGGTGATGTCCTTCAGGTCGCGGTTGCCGGTGCTGGAGGAGAGCACCGACAGGCCCGACTGGTCGCACTCGTCGAAATTGTCGGAGGTGTAGCCGGCCTGCCGGCATTGGTAGAGATCGGTGTTGGTGGTGTAGCCACTGCTTTCGCGCGAGAACAGGTAGAACATGTCCGGCGAGCGGAACGCGGTGGCGTAGCTGCCGCGCAGCAGCAGCGATTCGATCGGCCGGTACTCCAGGCCCAGCTTCCAGGTGGCCTTGCCGTTGCCACCGCCGCCCTGCAGGGCGTACTTGTCGTAGCGGCCGGACAGGTTGGCGCTGAACGTATCGAAGATCGGCACCTGCAGTTCTGCACCCAGCGCGTACAGGTCACGCTGGCCCTGCGCCGACGTGCCGGCGGTCTGCCCGCGGAACAGCACGCCCGCATTCGGATCGGCCGACTGGTTGAAGAACTTCTCGCGCTGGCCCTGCGCGATCAGCGCGAAGCCGACGTCGCCGGCCGGCAGGGTGAACAGCGAGCGATCGGTCAGCAGCGCCGTCACTGCCGTGCGCGAGGCGCTGGAAGCAGCACGGTTGAGGCCGCTGAAGCTGTCGTACTGGTCGCGGGTGATCGGCTGGTACAGGCGCGACAGGTCCGGCGCGTAGACCTCGTAGCCATCCTGCATGCCCAGCATCGGCCCCAGGTAGTAATCGTCCACGCCGTTCCGGGCGAGGAAGTCCGTGGATTTGCGGGTGACATCGGTGCTGGAGCGGTTGACGTAGACGTCGTAGTCGAAGCCACCGAGCACGCCGCGCACGCCGGCGGTGACATTCAGCGAGCGCGTGTAGACACGCTGGTCCTTGGCATCCAGGCCGACTTCCTCCGGCGCATAGATGCGCTGCCACTGTTCGTACTGGCCACTGGTCTGGTTGTAGAAGGTCTTGTTCCAGAACGGGCTGCCACCGCTGTAGGTCGGCCGGCCGAAGCCGAACAGGACGTCCGCGTACAGCTCGGTATCCGGGCTGACGTGGTAGCGCAGGAAGGTGGTGGCGTTGACGTCCTGGCTGGAGTTGTACAGCGAGGCGGTGCCGACGTTGTCGGGGGTACCGCAGTAGTAGCCGCCGCCGGAAATATCACGGTGCGCGTACACGGTGCTGCCACCGAACAGGTCCGACAGGGGCGCGCAGGTGGCTGCGCCCGGATCGATGTAGGCATTGGGCCCCATGCGCATGCGCAGGAAGCTGCGCGAGGGATCCTGCGGGCCGGTCGGGTTGTCGTTGACGCTGTCGATGCGGCTGCGGTCGAAGGCGTAGATCGCCTTCTGGTTGGTGTATTCCAGCCCGTAGCTGATATCGAGGTTGCCGAAGGTCTGGCCGCTGCTGGCGCTGAAGCGCTGGCTGGAGCCGCCGCCCTGGCTGTAGCCACCAACGCGGTAGCGCAGGTGGGTGCCTTCCACGCGGTCCTTCAGCACGATGTTGACCACGCCGGCAATGGCCGAGGAGCCGTACACCGACGACTGGCCACCGGTGAGCACGTCGATGCGCTCGACCATGCCCAGCGGGATGTTGGCGATGTCGGCGATGCTGGTGTTGCCGTTGTACGCCAGTGGGTAGCTGTTGATCGGCCGCCCGTTGATGAGCGTGAGGGTGTAGCTGGGATCCAGGCCGAACAGGCTGATGGTCTTGGCGCCCGGGGTGTAGAACCCGGTGCCCTGCGAATCCTGCACGGAACCATTCGACACCGGCAGCGAGCGCAGCGCGTCGAACACGGTGGTGAACCCCTGCGCCTGGATCTGCTCGGCGGTGATGGTGGTGACCGGCGAGGGGCCCTCCACCTGCGCGCGGGGGATGAGCGAGCCGGTGACCTTGACCGCATCCAGATCGCGGGTGCGCGGCGGATCGGCGCCCTCCCCCTGCGGAGCGGACTGGGCCTGTACGGCAAGCGGCGACAACAGCAACGACGACATCAACAACGACAACAACCGGGGTTTCATCAAGCTCTCTCCAGAGGCGGATGACGGTCCAGCCGGTGGGGGGCGGACGGGAAGGTCGTGGATGGACGGCAGTGGCGGGTAACAGCGGGGCGGCAACAGCGCCGGCCCGGATCAGGACATGCGGGGCATTCCGGTACAGGGGGTGAGCTGCGCACTTTTAAATCGATCCAAGGTCACCTGTCAATAATTTGAAATGAAACGGTTTTGCCGGATTTGGATCGAACTAATTGCACTTGTCAGGGGGCAACGGGCTGAGGCAGGATCGGGACGATTCCGACCCTGACCCGATCGCATGGCCCGACCCCCACCGGACCGGCATCGCCCCTTTCCACTGCCCCCTGGGCGGCGGGCGCGATGCTGTCCGTGGTGCGTGCCGATGCGGGTTCTGCCAGCCGCCTGCCCTACCGGGAGACCCTGCATGACCCTGTCCGATCCGCGCCGCGCCCTGCTTCCGCTTGCCCTCGCCCTGGCCTGCGCCACCCCCGCCCTGCCCGCACTGGCGCAGGGCCTGCAGACCTCGTTCGAAGCGGGTGAGCCGGCACCGGACAAGGCCGGCGGCACCCTGCAGGTGCAGATCGGCAACGGCCCGGCCGAGCCCTATGCCGCCAAGCCCAACGTCGGCTACAGCGGCCTGCGCGCCCTGCACTACCAGGCCGCCGGTGGCACCGCGCGGCGCGAGCTGTTCAGCACCGACCTGGCCATCGATGCCGATACCACCCTGTCCTGGCTGGTGCTGCCGGAGATCGTCGGCAAGGACACCGTGGCCTCCACCCATGTCTCGCTGGACCTGCGCCTGGACGATGGCAGCCGCGTTTCCGCCAGCAGCGCGCGCGACCAGCACGGCATCGCGCTGGGCGCACGCGCGCAGGGCGAATCGAAGACGCTGTACCCGCAGCAGTGGGCACGCAAGGCGGTGCGCCTGGGCGATGTGCCGGCGCTGCGCGGCCGCCGCGTGGTCGCCATCGAACTGGAGGTGGCCAGCGCCGACGGCGCGCCGGTGTCCGGCTGGATCGACGACGTGCGCCTGGATGCGCAGCCGCGCACCGTGCCGCAGCGGGTTTCGGACTGGGTGCTGACCACCCGCGGCACCCAGGCCAACGGCACCTTCTCGCGTGGCAACAACTTCCCGGCCACCGCGGTGCCGCATGGCTTCAACTTCTGGACCCCGGTGACCGATGCCGGTGCACTGAACTGGCTGTACCGCTGGAACGAGCAGAACGATGCGAAGAACCGCCCGCAGCTGCAGGCACTGGCACTGAGCCACCAGCCCAGCCCGTGGATGGGTGACCGCCAGACCTTCCAGGTGATGCCTTCGGCCAGCCGCGGCGTGCCCGAGGCCGACCGTGGCAAGCGCGCGCTGTCCTTCGACCGCGGCCATGAAAGCGCGCGGCCGTACCGCTACGACGTGCGCTTCGACAACGGCATCGCCGCGTCCATCGCGCCGACCGACCATGCCGCACTGTTCCACTTCGCCTTCCCCGAGGGCGGTGATGCCAACCTGCTGTTCGACAATGTCGATGCACGTGGCGGCCTGACCCTGGATGCGGCCACGCAGACCCTCAGCGGCTACACCGACACCCGCAGCGGGCTGTCCAACGGTGCGACCCGCATGTACGTGGTCGCCCGCTTCGACAAGCCGTGGCGCAGCAGCGGCCGCATCGACACCGGCCGCCCCACCGGCTACATCAAGTTCGACGCCGGCAGCGACCACCAGGTGACCATGCGCATCGCCACCTCGCTGATCTCGGTCGAGCAGGCGCGGCACAACCTGGAGCTGGAAATCGCCGCCGCCGACACGCTCGACAGCGTGGCCGGCCGCGCGCAGGACGCCTGGGACGCACGCCTGGCCCGCTTCGACATCGGCAATGCCAGCGACGATGCCAAGACCACGCTGTATTCCAGCCTCTACCGCCTGTACCTGTACCCCAATTCCGGCCACGAGAATGCGGGCACCGCCGCCGCGCCCGACTGGCGCTATGCCAGCCAGGCCAGCGCCGAGGACAACAACACCGACGGCAGCGCCACCCGCAGCTTCGCGCCGGTGCGCGACGGCCAGGTGTACGTCAACAATGGCTTCTGGGACACCTTCCGCACCACGTGGCCGGCCTATGCGCTGTTCACCCCGGACGATGCCGGCAAGCTGGTGCAGGGCTTCATCGAGCAGTACCGCGCGGGCGGCTGGATCGCGCGCTGGTCCTCGCCGGGCTATGCGGACCTGATGGTCGGCACCAGCTCGGACGTGGCCTTCGCCGATGCATGGCTGAAGGGCATCGGTGGTTTCGACCCGGCCGAGGCCTATGCCGCGGCGCTGAAGAACGCCACCGTGGTGCCGCCGGACCGCCATGTCGGCCGCAAGGGCATGGACCGTTCGACGTTCCGCGGCTACGCCAGCGCCGACGTGCATGAAGGCATGTCGTGGACGATGGAAGGCGCGTTGAACGACTTCGGCATCGCCAACATGGCCGAGGCCCTGGCCAAGCGCGCGACCAGCAAGGCCGCCCGCGAGCGCTACACGACCGAGGCCGAGTACTTCCGCTATCGCGCGGCCGGCTATTCGACCCTGTTCGACCCGGCCGCCGGTTTCTTCCAGGGCCGCAAGGCCGATGGCAGCTGGCGCCTGGATGCCAAGGCCTACGACCCGCGCGTGTGGGGCTACGACTACACCGAGTCCAACGGCTGGACGTTCGCGTTCACCGCCGCGCACGATGGCGAAGGCCTGGCCGCGCTGTACGGCGGCCGCGACAAGCTGGCGGCCAAGCTGGACACCTTCTTCTCGACCCCGGAAACCGCCGACCCGGCGCTGGCCGGCTCCTACGGCGGCACCATCCACGAAATGACCGAGGCGCGTGATGTGCGCATGGGCATGTACGCGCACAGCAACCAGCCGGCGCACCACATCCCGTGGATGTACCTGTACGCCGGGCAACCGTGGAAGACCCAGCAGCACGTGCGCGAGATCCTGTCGCGGCTGTATGTCGGCAGCGAGATCGGCCAGGGCTACCCGGGCGATGAGGACAACGGCGAGACCTCGGCCTGGTACGTGCTGGCCTCGCTGGGCCTGTACCCGCTGCGCATGGGCGCGCCGGAGTACGTGATCGGCTCGCCGGCGTTCGAGCACGCCCGGGTGGAACTGCAGGGCGGCGCGGTGCTGACCGTCAACGCGGCCAACAACTCGGCGCAGAACGTCTACGTGCAGTCGCTGAAGATCAACGGCAAGCCGTGGACGAAGACCTGGGTGCCGCACGAGGTGATCGCCAAGGGCGCGACGCTGGACTTCGTGATGGGCCCGCAGCCGTCGCGCTGGGGCAGCGGTGCCGACGATGTGCCGCGTTCGCTGACCGCGCCCGGCCAGCGCCCGCAGATGCTGCATGACCTGCTCGGCAACGGTGCCCGTGCGGCGCTGGCCGATGGCCGTGCCGTGCCGGCGCTGCTGGACGACGATGCGACCACGGCCGTGCCGCTGGGCGCCGGTGCCACCATTGCACTGAGCGCAGTGGGCGATGGTGCACCGACGATGTACACGCTGACCAGCGGCGACGGTGCGATCCGTGGCGGCAGCTGGACCCTGGAAGCGCGCAGCAATGGCGGCGCGTGGGTCGTGCTGGACGAACGCAGCGGCGAGACCTTCGACTCGCCCCGCCAGACCCGTCCGTTCCGCATCGCCACGCCTGCCCGGCATGCCGAGTACCGCCTGCGCCTCGGCGCGCCGGGACGCCTGGCCCTGGCCGAGATCGAACTGCTCGCCCCCGCCTCCACCCTGGCCCGTTGAGGAAACCGATGACTGCGTTCCGACTGCTGCTGTCCGCCACCGCCCTGTCTGCCGCCCTCGCCAGCATGCCTGCGCATGCCCTGGAGAGCACCGAGATGCGCCAGGGCGTGACCCTGCACTACACCGACGCCACCGATGCGCTGGATGCACCGATGCGCGCGCGCATCATCGAGACCTTCTTCTCGGCCTACCTGCGCGAGCGGGCGGATTTCCATCCGGCCGCGCCCAGCCGGGTCGGCATCGTCATCGACCCCGGCTACGACGGCGTGGCCTATGTGGGGGACAAGGAGAAAGCGGCCACCATCACCATCAACCCCGGCTGGCTGGCCAAGCATCCGGCTGACCTGGACCTGGTGACGCACGAAGCGATGCACATCGTGCAGGGCTATCCCAGCTACGGCGACCAGCAGGTGCCGGGCTGGCTGGTGGAAGGCATCGCTGATTACGCGCGCGACCGCTACGGCATGGGCAATGCTGCCGCCGGCTGGGCGTTGCCGCAGAAGGTCGGCGCGGGCCAGACCGTGGAAAGCGGCTACCGGGTGACCGGCGCGTTCCTGAAGTGGGCCGAGGGTGGACACCCCGGCCTGGTGCTGGCGCTGGACAAGGCGCTGCGTGCAGGCCAGTACACCCCGGCGCTGTGGCAGACGCACACCGGCAAGGCACTGCCTGCGTTGTGGAGCGCGTACGCCGGGCCGCGAATGGATGCGCCGACGGCGGCACCGGCTGGGCACGGCAAGCGCTGACCGCAGGTAGCGCCGGGCCATGCCCGGCGGAATGCCTGATCCGCCGCGCTGCGCGCTCGCCGGGCATGGCCCGGCGCTACCCGATCCCTTTCCGCCGGGTGGAAACAGAAACGCGCCCCGTAGGGCGCGTTTCTGCTGCAGTCGCGGGAACGAGGGCTTACGCCTTCTTTTCCGCTTCCAGCTGCTTGCGGATCTGTGCATCGACGGCGGCGATCGCGGTCATGTTCAGCACGCGGCGCGAGGTCGCGCTGGTGGTGAGGATATGCACCGGCTTGTTCACGCCCATCAGGATCGGACCAATCGCCACGCCGTCGGTGAACACGCGCACCAGGTTGTACGCGATGTTGGCCGCTTCCAGGTTCGGCAGCACGAACAGGTTGGCACGGCCCTGCAGGGTCGAGCCCGGCAGCAGCTTCTGGCGCAGGGCTTCATCCCATGCGGTGTCGCCCTGCATTTCGCCGTCCACGTTCAGGCGCGGGTTGCGCTTGAGCAACATCTCGCGCACCTGGCGCATCTTCAGCGCGTCCTTCGAATCGTGGCTGCCGAAGTTGGAGTGCGACAGCAGCGCCACCTTCGGCTCGATGCCGAACAGCTTCATGCGGTAGGCGGCCTGCAGGGTCGCCTCGCACAGCTGCTCGGCGGTCGGGTCTTCCTGCACGTGGGTGTCCACGAAGAAGAACACGCCCTGCTGGTTGATCACGCCGGTCATGGCCGAGGTCGAAGTGACCTTCGATTCCAGCGGCAGCACGCTGCGCACGTAGCCCAGCTTCTTGTGGAAGCGGCCGACGATGCCGGTCAGCATCGCATCGGCTTCGCCACGGGCCACCATCACGGCGGCGATCAGGGTCGGGCGCGAACGCATCAGGTTCTTCGCCGCGGCCACGGTCACGCCGCGGCGGCCGGTCAGGCCGTGGTAGTACTGCCAGTATTCGTTGAAGCGCGGGTCGTCATTGATGTTGGTGACTTCAATGTTCTCGCCCACCTTCAGGCGCAGGCCGAGACGCTCGATGCGCGATTCGATGACGTCCGGGCGGCCGATCAGGATCGGGTGCGCCAGGCCTTCGTCGACCACGTTCTGCACTGCCTGCAGCACCACTTCTTCTTCGCCCTCGGCGTAGACCACGCGCTGCTTGTCGCTGCGCGCGCGGTCGTAGACCGGCTTCATCATCAGGCTGGTGCGGTAGACGAACTGGGCCAGCTTGTCGCGGTAGGCGCCCATGTCGGCGATCGGGCGGGCGGCCACGCCCGAATCCATCGCGGCCTGGGCCACGGCGGCCGACAGCTCCACCAGCAGGCGGCGGTCGAACGGACGCGGGATCAGGTATTCACGGCCGAAGCTCGGGGTATCACCGCCATAGGCCGAGCCCATGTCGGTGGCCGCACGGCGGGCCAGCGCGGCGATGGCGCGCACGCAGGCGATCTTCATTTCCTCGTTGATCGCGGTGGCGCCGACGTCCAGCGCGCCGCGGAACAGGTACGGGAAGCACAGCACGTTGTTGACCTGGTTCGGGTAATCCGAACGGCCGGTGCCGATGATCGCGTCCGGACGGGCGGCGCGCGCCAGTTCCGGCATGATTTCCGGGGTCGGGTTGGCCAGGGCGAAGATCACCGGATCCGGCGCCATCGTCTTGACCATCTCGGCGGTCAGGATGCCCGGGGCCGACAGGCCCAGGAAGATGTCCGCGCCGTCGACGATCTCGGCCAGGGTGCGCTTGTCGGTGTCGCGCGCATAGCGCTGCTTTTCCGGGTCAAGGTCGGTACGGCCGGTGTGGATGACACCCTCGCGGTCGAAGGCCAGGATGTTCTCCGGCTTCAGGCCCAGCTGCACCAGCATGTTCACGCAGGAAATGCCGGCGGCGCCCATGCCCGTGGTCGCCAGCTTCACTTCCTCGATCTTCTTGCCGGTGATGGCCATGGCGTTGAGCACCGCTGCGCCGACGATGATCGCCGTGCCGTGCTGGTCGTCATGGAACACCGGGATCTTCATGCGCTCGCGCAGCTTGCGCTCGACCACGAAGCATTCCGGGGCCTTGATGTCTTCCAGGTTGATGCCGCCGAAGGTCGGCTCCAGCGAGGCGATGATGTCGACCAGCTTGTCCGGGTCGGTCTCGTCCACTTCGATGTCGAACACATCGATGCCGGCGAACTTCTGGAACAGCACGCCCTTGCCTTCCATGACCGGCTTGCCGGCGAGCGCGCCGATGTTGCCCAGGCCCAGCACCGCGGTGCCATTGGAAATGACCGCCACCAGGTTGCCGCGCGCGGTCAGCTCGCTGGCCTGCTGCGGGTCCGCCTTGATCGCTTCACAGGCGTACGCAACGCCCGGCGAATACGCCAGCGACAGGTCGCGCTGGGTCAGCATGGGCTTGGTTGCAGAGACCTTGATCTTGCCCGGCGGGGACATCCGGTGGTAATCGAGGGCGGCCTGTTTGAAATCTTCGTTGGACATCGACTTGGATTAATGAATGGGCAAGGGGGACAGGGGATGATACCCCCGTTGGAGGGCCTGGACCTGTCGCTATCCTGTCGCAACCATGCTGCGAGCGCACAATTCCGTGCCGTATGCGACAGGTCCGGGGACCAGCTTCGGCGTTGCCCATGACAGCCATGGGTCGCCTTGAAACGTTGCGGGGCCGCGCCACTCACGTGACCGGCCCCGCGGTACCACACACCTGTGTCAGCCCTTGGCGGGCAGTGCCTCCGGCACGGCATCGACCGGCGGCGGCAGCTCGCTCTCGCGGCCGTCCAGCGCCAGCTTCAGGCGGTCACGGTCCAGCGCGCCTTCCCAGCGCGAGACCACCACCGTGGCCACCGCGTTGCCGATGAAGTTGGTCAGCGAGCGGCATTCGCTCATGAAGCGGTCCACGCCGAGGATCAGCGCCATGCCGGCCACCGGCACTTCCGGCACCACGGCCAGGGTGGCGGCCAGGGTGATGAAGCCGGCACCGGTGACACCGGCCGCGCCCTTGGAGCTGAGCATGGCGACCAGCAGCAGGGCGATCTGGTGGCCCAGGGTCAGTTCGGTGTTGGTGGCCTGGGCGATGAACAGCGCCGCCAGGGTCATGTAGATGTTGGTGCCGTCCAGGTTGAACGAGTAGCCGGTGGGGACCACCAGGCCGACCACCGACTTGCTGCAGCCGGCGCGTTCCATCTTCTCCATCAGCGACGGCAGTGCCGATTCGGAGGACGAGGTGCCCAGCACCAGCAGCAGTTCGGCCTTCAGGTAGCGGGCCAGCTTGAACACCGAGAACCCGCACAGGCGGCAGACCACGCCCAGGATGACGGCCACGAACAGGAAGGCGGTGAGGTAGAACGAACCCACCAGCCAGGCCAGGTTGATCAGCGAGCCCACGCCATACTTGCCGATGGTGAAGGCGATGGCACCGAAGGCACCGATCGGGGCGGCCTTCATCAGGATGTGCACCAGCTTGAACACCGGGGCGACCAGCGCCTCCAGGAAGTTCACGATCGGCTTGCCCTTCTCACCCACCGAAGCCAGCGCGATGCCGAACAGCACGGCCACGAACAGCACCTGCAGGATGTTGCCATCGACGAAGGCGCTGATCAGCGTCTTCGGGATGACGTCCATCAGGAAGCCGACCAGGGTCAGGTCATGCGACTTCTCGACGTAGCTGTGGACCGCGGTCTGGTCCAGCTCGGCCGGGTTGATGTTCATGCCCGCGCCGGGCTGCACGACGTGCGCCACGATCATGCCCACGATCAGGGCCAGGGTGGAGAAGAACAGGAAGTACGCCATCGCCTTGGCGAAGACGCGGCCCACCGTGCGCAGGTGGGTCATGCCGGAGATGCCGGTGACGATGGTCAGGAAGATCACCGGCGCGATGATCATCTTCACCAGGTTGATGAAGGCATCGCCCAGCGGCTTCATCTTCTCGCCGATCAACGGCTCGTAGTGGCCGAGGACGGCGCCCAGGATGATCGCCACGATCACCTGGAAGTACAGCTGGCGGTAAAGCGGCAGCGGCTTGCTGGGCAGCGCCGGGGTGGTCGGGATGTGCATGGCGGACTCCGGAAGGGGAGAGTTCTGTCGCGAACGGCCCCTGATGGCACAGGGACCGCCTCCGTGGATCTGGCCGCAGGCCCGGCACGGCGTGTGCGGAGGTGCGACCAATGGACGCCTTTGTACGCGCCGGGCACGCCAGCGCAGATAACCTATTGGTACTAGCCCCCCGGTTCAGGTGGCGCGGGTGCCTACACTGGCGCCGCACCGCCTGTCCCGGGCCCGGCCGCCGGCCCGACCTGAACGATCGGGCGCCCCCCTGCGAAAGTTCCGGCCATTGCGGCCGTTGTTGTCCTGTCCACACGCATCCGAGAGAGAGAGCCGCACCACCATGCGCCCGATTCCGACCCTTCTGGCCCTGTCGCTGGCCACCCTGCCCGCCTTCGCTTCCGCCGCCGATTTCGACAACTGGCCGACCAAGTACGCCTTCAGCGACGGTACCGAGCTGGCGGCCACTGCCAACATCGCCTACGACTACAACGACTTTTCCTCGGCCAGCGGCATCGAAGACGATGACGCGGTGCGTCGCAAGGAATTCGGCGCGACCCTGAAGAAGAAGGGCGTGTACGACGCGATGGTCTATTACGATTTCCAGGCCGACACCTGGCTGGACGTGTTCGTGCGTTTCGAGAGCAAGGCCTTCTTCGGCCGTGACGTCGGCCGTTTCCGCTTCGGCTACATGAAGACCCCGGTCGGCCTGGACGCCAACACCTCCTCGCGCGCCGGCAGCTTCCTGGAGACCGCGCTGCCCGTGCAGGCCTTCTACGCAGGCCGCCGCACCGGCGTGGAGTGGGTGCTGGAACGCCCGCAGTACCTGCTGCAGGCCGGCGCTTACGGCGGCAAGGACCTGCAGGGTGACAACCCGGGCACCACCCAGGCCGTGCGCGCGGTCTGGACCCCGGTGAAGGCACCGGGCGATGTGGTCCACCTGGGCCTGGCCTATTCGCAGGAAAACCCGCGCGGCTACAGCGACGGCCGCGACGTGCACCACGAAGCCAGCGCCCGCCTGCGCGCGCGCCCGGAAGCCGGCCTGACCGACATCCGCCTGGTCGACTCCGGCGCCCTGGTCACCGCCGACCAGATCCGCCGCACCGGCCTGGAAGGCATCTGGATCCGTGGCCCGTTCTCGCTGCAGGCCGAAGCCCTGCAGGCAACGGTGACCCGCAAGGGCCTGCCCGACTACACCGGCAATGGCGAATACGCCATGGCCAGCTGGGTGCTGACCGGCGAATCGCGCCCGTACAACGCCGGCGCGGTGGCCAACATCAAGCCGGCCCACAGCTACGGCGCGGTCGAGCTGCTGGCCCGCTACAGCCGCCTGGACCTGGACGATGGCAGCATCCTCGGCGGCCGCCAGCACGACCTGACCGTGGGCGCCAACTGGTACCTGACCAGCCACTTCAAGTTCCAGGCCAACTACGTGAAGGTCGATGCCAGCCGCCGTGGCGTGCACAGCACCCCGGAAATCTTCGAACTGCGCGCGCAGATGCACTTCTGATCCCTTCCACGGACCAGAAACCGGCGGGCGTGCATGCCACGCCCGCCGGCCCTGCGTAGACTGCCGCCATGTACTGGCTCAGCCGCCACCGGATGCTGTTGCTGACCATCGCGGTGATGGTCGGTGGCACCGTGCTGTGCGCGATCGCCGCTGGCCACTTCGCCTGGCGGCGCGCACTGGCCGCTGAAAGCAACCAGGTGCAGCGCCAGCTGCAGCTGTACGGCCAGGGCCTGCAGCAGCGCATCGACCGCTTCGGCACCCTGCCGCAGGTGATGGCGCTGGACCCGGACCTGCTGCAGGCGCTCCGTGCGCCGTTGACACCGGCCGCAACGCAGCGCCTGAACCTCAAGCTGCAGCGCGCCAACCAGGTCACCCGCACCTCGACCCTCACCCTGGTCGGCCGCAATGGCGTGGCCGTGGCGGCCAGCAATTTCGACCAGCCCTCGACCAACGTCGGCGAGGACTACGCCTACCGCCCCTATTACCAGCAGGCGCTGGCGCACGGCCGCGGCCGCTTCTACGGCATCGGCATGACCACCGGCGTGCCGGGCTACTTCATGTCCGAGGCGATCGTCGATGGCGATGGCCAGCGCATCGGCGTGATCGTCATCAAGATCGAGCTGTCCGCGCTGGAACAGGAATGGCTGGGCAGCCCCGACGTGGTACTGGCCAGCGACAACCATGATGTGGTGTTCCTGGCCAACCGCGATGAGTGGCGCTACCGCCTGCTGCGCCCGCTGGGCGCGGACGAGCGCCGCGAGATGCTCGATGCCCGCCAGTACGCCGACCGTTCGCTGCAGCCGCTGCGCGTGCGCACCGAGGACGTGCTGGCCGATGGCGGGCGCATGGTCCGCCTGCTCGACCCGGCCCTGCCGCAGGCGATGCTGTGGCAGACACTGCCGCTGCCCGACGAGGACTGGAGCCTGCACCTGCTGCATGATGCCGGCGGTGCGGCCAGCGCGGGCCGCGCCGCCGCGATGGCCGGTGCCGCCGTCTGGTTGGCGCTGGGCTTCCTGGTGCTGTTCGTGCAGCAGCGCCGGCGCCTGTCGCGGCACCGCCAGCGCAGCCGCAGCGAGCTGGAAACCCTGCTCAAGCAGCACGCGCAGGAACTGCGCACCGCCCAGGATGGCCTGCTGCAGGCCGCCACCGATGCCGACAGTGGCCTCAGCCGCAGCCTGGAACACCTGCCGCAGGGCGTGGTCATCATCGACCGCGAACTGCGCCTGGTGGCATGGAATTCACGCTACATCGAGCTGTTCCGCTTCCCGCAGGGGCTGGTCCGCGTGGGCCGGCCGATCGAAGAGCTGTTCCGCTTCAACGCCCGCCGCGGCCTCCTCGGCCCCGGCCCCATCGACGATGCCATCGAGCGCCGCCTGAACCACCTGCGCAGCGGCCGCCCGCACATGCGCGAAAGCGAGAAGGACGACGGCACGGTGCTGGAAATCCGCGGCAACCCCCTGCCCGACGGCGGCTTCGTCACCAGCTACGCGGACATCACCAGCTACAAGAACGCCGCGCGCGAACTGCGCTCGCTGGCCGATGCGCTGGAACACCGCGTGGCCGAGCGCACCCATGACCTGGACGAAGCACGCCGCGAAGCCGTACAGGCCAACCGCTACAAGACCCGCTTCGTCGCCTCGGCGGTGCACGACCTGCTGCAGCCGCTCAATGCCGCCCGCATGTTCGTCTCCGTGCTGCGTGCCCGCCTGAGCGGTGAAGCACGCGAACTGAGCGAGCACGTCGATGCCGCACTGGCCGCGCAGGACGCCATCCTCAACAGCCTGCTGGACATCTCGCGGCTGGAATCGGGCTCGCTGCAGACCCGCGTGCGCACGTTCGCGCTGTCGCCGCTGCTGGAAACCCTGGCCCGCGAGTTCGGCATCGCCGCACAGAGCCGCGGCCTGCAGCTGCACTGGGTCGACACGCGCGCCGTGGTGGTCAGCGATGAAGCACTGCTGCGCCGCATCCTGCAGAACTTCCTGTCCAACGCCTTGCGCTACACCCCGCGCGGGCGCGTGCTGATCGGCTGCCGCCGCGTGGGCGACCAGCTGCGCATCGAAGTGCACGACCAGGGGCCCGGCATTCCGGAAAGCCTGCAGGGCGAGATCTTCGAGGAATTCCGCCGCCTGAACGATGGCGTCGAACAGGAACGTGGCGCCGGCCTGGGCCTGGCCATCGTCGAACGCATCGGCCGCCTGCTGGGCCACCGCATCAGCCTGCGCTCCACCCTGGGCAAGGGCAGCGTGTTTGCGGTGAGCGTGGCGCTGGGCCATGCCGACGATGTGGCCGCGCCGGCACCGCCGCCCATGCTGGCGGCCGAACCGTCCGACGACAGCCCGCTGCGCCAGTGCCGGGTGTGGAGCATCGACGATGACCCGCGCGTGTGCGCGGCCACGCGTGCCCTGCTGGAGCGCTGGGGTTGCAACGTGGAGCTGGCCGATGGCCCGCAGGGCGCGCTGGAGATTGCCAGTGCACTGAACGTGCCGCAGTTGTTGCTGCTGGACGTGCGCATGGGCCAGTGGCACGGCCCGGATCTGTACGAGGCGCTGTGTACGCTGTGGCAGGCACGGCCGCCGGTGATCCTGGTGACTGCCGAGCGCGATGACGCGCTGAAAGCCCATGCGGCCGAGCAGGGCTGGGGCATGGTGGCCAAGCCGGTGAAGCCACCCGCGCTGCGCGCGTTGATGACGCAGATGCTGTTGCGGCATCGCGGGTAACGTCGAGCGTGCTCGACTGCAGCCGCTCACGCTGCGCTGGAACATCGCTGCTGCGTCATGCACGTTTGATGCAACACACGGAAGTTCCCCTAGGAGCAAATGAGAATCCGCCTACTGACCGGCCGCACGAACCTGTCGGACAATCCATGACACCGCCGTTCGGCGAATGGGACCAGAGGCCGGAAGATGGGATCTGTTGCGATGGGAGGCCGCCTGGTCACCGCCGGCCTCACGGCGGCGGCGCTGCTTTGTTGCGGAGGCTGTTCCAGTGAAAACGAAGGCCATCCGGAGTCAACTCGGCCACATCCCGCAGTGCGTCAGGCATCGGGCCACACTGGCAACGAGTCCCGGGATGCAGATGAAAGCTCACTGGTCAGTGCAGCGAAGCATAAGGCTTCGTCTGCCAACCCTGGCGCAGCGGGTTCGTTCGGGTATCTCCATGCGGAATCAGAGCTCGTGTTCAATGGAGGACTCTCCAGCCGGGAGGCGGGAGTGCTGCTGCGCTCCCACAGCAGCCTGTTCGATGCAATGGATCGCCTGTCACAGGAATCGGCATCCAGTCCGGAAGCACAGGACCTGACCGGCCACCATCGTTCCTCTCTGGTGCGTGCAATGGGGAACAGTGCCGCGCTTGAGCGTTTGTCCTGCGGACTCAGCCTCTGCATCGGCGTCGCCCATGCCCGAAGCGGAAGTGACCATGCGGCATGGAATGACAGATTTGGAGCTGACCCTGCCGCGCTTACCTATAGCTACGTGGAAGCCGTCGAGGCCGTCGGCGGCGGATACGAAAGCAGATTCATTTTCTCCACCGACCCGGCGCTGAACTCGATCAGCGGTGACTGAGCCAGATGCAGCCGAGCGTGGGCTCGGCTCCACGTAGCGTCGAGCTTGCTCGACTACCGCTCCTGTAGAGTCGAGCTTGCTCGACTACCGCTCTTGTAGAGTCGAGCTTGCTCGACTACCGCTCTTGTAGAGTCGGGCTTGCTCGACTACCGCTCTTGTAGAGTCGAGCTTGCTCGACTACCGCTCTTGTAGAGTCGAGCTTGCTCG
>NZ_JACVTT010000088.1:0-19597 GCF_016624665.1 Stenotrophomonas sp. S39
CAAGCCGCACACCAAGTTCGACGCCGAAGTCTACGTGCTGTCGAAGGACGAAGGCGGCCGTCACACCCCGTTCTTCAAGGGCTACCGTCCGCAGTTCTACTTCCGTACCACCGACATCACCGGTGCGGTTGAGCTGCCGGAAGGCGTCGAGATGGTGATGCCGGGCGACAACATCAAGATGGTTGTCACCCTGATCAACCCGGTCGCAATGGACGCCGGCCTGCGCTTCGCAATCCGCGAAGGTGGCCGTACCGTCGGCGCCGGTGTGGTCTCCACCATCATCGAGTAATCTGCTACACTCTGCGCCCCGATGTTGCCTGGGTAGGGCATCGGGGCGTATCAAACGGGAAAGTAGGCACAGGATGTGCCTTGTGTTCCCCGGACCAGGAAGGGTCAATGCCATTCAGGCGGCGTCAACAGGAAACTGTTGACAGCTGCCTTGCGTGCCATTATGCTTCGTCGTCTGGGCAGGCCTGTTTCTAGGTCTGCCTACGTTTTTGAGGTCTACGGATTGACCTTGTCGGCCTGCAGGAGTGCGGGCCGTCCGTATTCAGGGATTTCATGGGACAAAGCAACCCAGAGGCTTTGTCTGTCGCTCTTTTAACGAAGGAACCTACCGCCATGGCGGACCAAAAGATCCGGATCCGGCTGAAAGCGTTCGATCATCGTCTGATCGACCGTTCGGCCAGCGAGATCGTTGAGACGGCCAAGCGGACCGGCGCGCAAGTGCGTGGCCCGATCCCGCTGCCGACCAAGATCGAGCGTTACACCATTCTCGTTTCCCCGCACGTCGACAAGGACGCGCGTGACCAGTACGAGACCCGCACGCACAAGCGCGTGCTCGATATCGTTGACCCGAATGACAAGACCGTGGACGCGCTGATGAAGCTCGAACTGGCTGCCGGCGTCGACGTTCAGATCAAGCTGACCTGAGGACTACGACCATGACGAAGAAGTATTCGTTGGGCTTCGTGGGCCGCAAGGCTGGCATGAGCCGCGTGTTCACCGAAGATGGCCGTTCCATCCCGGTGACCCTGATCGAAGCAACCCCGAACCGCATCGCGCAGATCAAGACCGTCGAAACCGACGGCTACAGCGCCGTGCAGGTGACCGTCGGCGCTCGTCGCGCTGCCCTGGTCAACAAGCCGGAAGCCGGCCACTTCGCCAAGGCGAAGGTGGAAGCGGGTCGTGGCCTGTGGGAATTCCGCGTTGAAGACGCGCAGCTCGGCGATTTCGCCGTTGGCGGCGAAGTCAAGGCGGACATCTTTGAAGTCGGCCAGATCGTCGACGTCCAGGGTGTCACCAAGGGTAAGGGCTTCCAGGGCACCATCAAGCGCTACAACTTCCGTATGGGTGACGCTACCCACGGTAACTCGCTGTCGCATCGCGCGCCGGGTTCGCTGGGTCAGCGCCAGACGCCGGGTCGCGTGTTCCCGGGCAAGAAGATGTCCGGTCACATGGGCTCCGTGCAGCAGAGCACCCAGAACCTGGAAGTTGTCAAGGTCGACGTCGAACGCGGTCTGATCGCGGTTCGCGGCGCCGTTCCGGGCGCGGCGGGTGGCGACGTGATCGTCCGTCCGGCGAGCAAGGCATAAGGAGAGATGACGATGGAACTCGTTATCACGGGTAGCAATAACAAGGTCTCGGTCTCCGACGCCGTGTTCGGTCGCGATTTCAGCGAAGATCTGGTCCACCAGGTCGTCGTTGCTTACCGCAACGCCGGTCGCGCCGGCACCAAGGCGCAGAAGACTCGCTCCGAAGTGGCAGGTACCACCAAGAAGTCGAAGAAGCAGAAGGGCGGCGGCGCGCGTCATGGCGCACTGACGGCTCCGATCTTCGTCGGCGGCGGTGTCACCTTCGCGGCAAAGCCGCGCAGCTTCGAGCAGAAGGTCAATCGTAAGCAGTACCGTGCCGCCATGTGCGCGATCCTGTCCGAGCTGAACCGTCAGGGCCGTCTGACCATCGTGGAGTCCTTCGATGTCGAAGTGACCAACACGAAGGGTCTGATCGCCAAGCTGGCCGGCCTGGAAGTGGGCAAGCGCCCGCTGATCGTCACTGAAGAAGCCTCCGAGCACCTGTACCTGTCCGCCCGCAATCTGCCGTACGTGCAGGTGCGTGACGTCCAGGGTCTGGACCCGGTGTCGCTGGTCGGTGCCGACACGGTCGTCATCACCGCTGATGCGGTCAAGAAGGTCGAGGAGTGGCTGGCATGAACAGCAACGAAAAAATCTTCAGCGTGCTGCGTGCCCCGCGTGTCTCCGAAAAGACCGCTCGCATTCAGGAACTCTCCAACCAGTATGCCTTCGAAGTTTCGAACGAAGCCACCAAAGCCGATGTAAAGGCCGCGGTTGAGCAGCTGTTCGGCGTCAAGGTCGAGGCTGTCAACGTGGTCAACGTCAAGGGCAAGAACAAGTCCTTCCGTAACCGTGCTGGCCGCCGCGGCGATTGGCGTAAGGCTTACGTTCGCCTGGCCGACGGCCAGTCGATCGATGTAACGGCCAAGGCCTGAGGTACATCCCATGCCATTGATGAAATTCAAGCCCACTTCCCCCGGCCGCCGTTCGGCCGTGCGTGTGGTTACCCCCGACCTGCACAAGGGTGCTCCGCACGCCGCACTGGTCGAGTCGCAGAGCCGCTCGGGTGGTCGTAACCACCATGGCCGCATCACCGTGCGTCACGTCGGTGGTGGTGCCAAGCAGCACTACCGCATCATCGACTTCAAGCGCAACAAGCTGGGCATCCCGGCGCGCGTGGAACGCATCGAATACGATCCGAACCGCACCGCCCACATCGCCCTGCTGTGCTACGTCGACGGCGAGCGTCGCTACATCATCGCCCCGAAGGGCCTGAAGGCTGGTGATCAGGTGATCGCTGGTTCGGATGCCCCGATCAAGGCTGGCAACACCCTGCCGCTGCGCAACATCCCGGTCGGTACCACCATCCACTGCATCGAACTGAAGCCCGGCAAGGGCGCTCAGATCGCCCGCGCCGCTGGTGCGGCCGTGCAGCTGGTTGCCCGCGAAGGCATCTACGCCACCCTGCGCCTGCGCTCGGGTGAAATGCGTAAGGTTCCGGTCGAGTGCTGCGCCACCATCGGTGAAGTCGGCAACGACGAGCACAGCCTGGAAAAGCTGGGCAAGGCCGGTGCCAAGCGTTGGCGCGGCGTCCGCCCGACCGTTCGTGGTGCTGCCATGAACCCGGTTGACCACCCGCACGGTGGTGGTGAGGCCAAGGCCGGCCAGGGTAATCCGCATCCGGTCACCCCGTGGGGTGTCCCGACCAAGGGTTACAAGACGCGCCATAACAAGCGCACTCAGCAGTTCATCGTCCGCGATCGTAGGGGCTAATCGACCATGGCACGTTCACTCAAGAAGGGCCCGTTCGTCGATCACCACCTCGTCAAGAAGGTGGAGGCCGCTGCGGGCAGCAAGAAGCCGATCAAGACCTGGTCGCGCCGTTCGATGATCCTGCCTGACATGGTAGGCGTCACCATTGCCGTGCATAACGGCAAGAACCACATCCCGGTTCTCGTCAACGAGAACATGGTCGGCCACAAGCTCGGCGAATTTGCCATCACCCGGACCTTCAAGGGTCACGGTGGTGACAAGAAGTCGGGCAAGTAAGGAGAGATGACAATGGAAGCGAAAGCCATCCTGCGCACTGCGCGCATCTCCCCGCAGAAGGCTCGTCTGGTCGCTGACCAGGTGCGCGGTCTGCCGGCCGAACGTGCGGTCAACCTGCTGAAGTTCTCGGACAAGAAGGCTGCCCACCTGATCAAGAAGGTGGTGGAGTCGGCTATTGCAAATGCCGAGAACAACCAGGGCGCCGACGTCGACGAGCTGAAGGTTCAGACCATCATGGTTGATGAAGGTCCGACCCTGAAGCGTTTCATGGCGCGGGCGAAAGGCCGCGGTACCCGCATCCTCAAGCGCACCAGCCACATCACTGTGGTTGTGGGCGCCGCCAAGTAAGCGGATAAGGAAAAGACCATGGGTCATAAAGTTCATCCGATTGGTATCCGCCTCGGCATTTCCAAGGACTGGAACTCCAAGTGGTACGCCAACAAGGCCGAGTTCGCTGGTTACCTGGCAGCCGACCTGAAAGTGCGCGAAATGCTGCGCAAGAAGCTGGCTCAGGCCGGCATCAGCAAGATCCTGATCGAGCGTCCGGCCAAGACCGCTCGCGTGACGATCCACACCGCCCGTCCGGGCGTGGTGATCGGCAAGCGCGGTGAGGACATCGAGAAGCTGCGCAAGGAAGTGAGCGAGATGATGGGCGTCCCGGCGCACATCAACGTCACCGAAGTGCGCAAGCCGGAACTGGACGCTCAGCTCGTTGCCGAGTCGATCGCCCAGCAGCTGGAGCGCCGCATCATGTTCCGCCGCGCCATGAAGCGCTCGGTCGGCAACGCGATGCGCCTGGGTGCCCTGGGCATCAAGGTCAACGTGGGTGGCCGCCTCAACGGTGCAGAAATCGCCCGTTCGGAGTGGTACCGCGAAGGCCGCGTGCCGCTGCACACCCTGCGTGCCGACATCGACTATGGCTTCGCTGAAGCCAAGACGACCTACGGCATCATCGGCATCAAGGTCTGGATCTACAAGGGCGAGGTCTTCGATTTCTCCCAGGTTGGCCAGGAAAAGCAGGACGACACCCCGTCGCGCAACGATCGTCACGATCGCGGCGACCGCGGTGACCGTCAGCGCCCGGCTCGTGAAGCGAGGTAACGACAATGTTGCAACCCAAGCGAACCAAGTACCGCAAGGTGCACAAGGGCCGTAACGACGGCCTGAGCTGGAGCGCCAACGCTGTCAGCTTCGGCGAATACGGCCTCAAGGCAACCGCCCACGGTCAGCTGACCGCGCGTCAGATCGAAGCGGCCCGCCGCTCGATCAGCCGCTACGTGAAGCGCGGCGGCAAGATGTGGATCCGTGTGTTCCCCGACAAGCCCATCACCAAGAAGCCCATCGAAGTTCGAATGGGTTCGGGTAAGGGCAACGTGGAATACTGGGTGGCCCAGATCCAGCCCGGCCGCATGATCTATGAAATCGAGGGTGTCTCGGAGGAAGTGGCACGCGAGGCGTTCCGCCTGGCCGCCGCCAAGCTCTCGGTCACCACCACTTTCGTGACCCGGACGGTGCGCTGATGGAACTGAAAACTCTCCGTGAAAAGTCGGCTGACGAACTGAA
Source organism: Stenotrophomonas sp. S39 (assembly GCF_016624665.1). NCBI lineage: Bacteria > Pseudomonadati > Pseudomonadota > Gammaproteobacteria > Lysobacterales > Lysobacteraceae > Stenotrophomonas > Stenotrophomonas sp. S39. Next base: position 5,187 of record NZ_JACVTT010000088.1, read on the forward strand.
GGCCCACCTGATCGACCTGCGTAAGGAACAGTTCTCTGTCCGTATGCAGCAGGTCACCGGCCAGCTGCCGAAGACTCACGATATCCGCCGCGTCCGTCGCGAGATTGCTCGCGTCAAGACGCTGCTCGGCAGCAAGAAGTAAGGACGGCCGCTATGAGCGACAATATCGAAAACAAGGCGCTGCGCACGGTCGAAGGCCGTGTCGTCAGCAACAAGATGGACAAGACGGTTACCGTCCTGGTTGAGCGTCAGGTCAAGCACGCGCTGTACGGCAAGTACATCAAGCGCTCGACGAAGCTGCACGCCCACGATGCCGACAACGCCTGCAAGGAAGGCGATGTCGTCCGCGTGACCGAGATTGCTCCGATGTCCAAGACCAAGAACTGGCGCGTGGTGGAAGTCATCACGCGCGCGGCTGAATAAGGAGCTGAATCATGATCCAGATGCAGAGCTACCTTGACGTCGCGGACAATTCGGGTGCCAAGCAGGTGATGTGCTTCAAGGTGCTGGGTGGTTCCAAGCGCCGTTACGCCGGCATCGGCGACATCATCAAGGTCACCGTGAAGGATGCGATTCCGCGCGGCAAGGTCAAGAAGGGTGAAGTGTATGACGCCGTCGTGGTGCGTACCCGTAAGGGTGTGCGTCGCGCCGACGGTTCGCTGATCCGCTTCGACGGCAACGCTGCCGTCCTGCTGAACAACAAGCAGGAGCCGATCGGCACCCGTATCTTCGGGCCGGTGACTCGTGAACTTCGTTCGGAGAAGTTCATGAAGATCGTCTCGCTCGCTCCCGAAGTGCTGTGAGCGACAGGAGATAATCATGGCTAACCGTATCAAGAAGGGCGACCAGGTTGTCGTCAACGCTGGCAAGGACAAGGGCAAGCAGGGCGAAGTCGTCCGCGTCGACGGCGACCGTGTGGTCGTCGGCAACGTGAACATCGTCAAGCGCCACACCAAGCCGAACCCGCAGGCAGGTGTTGCCGGCGGCGTGGTCGAGCGCGAAGCTTCGATCCATATCTCCAACGTGAATGTGCTGAACCCGGCTTCGGGCAAGGGCGAACGCGTTGGCTTCAAGGTGCTGGAGGATGGACGCAAACTGCGTGTGTTCCGCTCCAGCGGTGAGGCGCTTGACGCCTGAGGAATGAGAAGATGAGTTCCCGTCTCGAAAAGTTCTACAAGGAAGAAGTGGTACCGGCGCTGATGAAGCAGTTCGGTTACACCAATCCGATGGAAGTGCCGAAGCTTGTCAAGGTCACCCTGAACATGGGTGTCGGCGAAGCGGCCACCAACAAGAAGATCCTGGAAAACGCCGTCGGCGACATGACCAAGATTTCCGGCCAGAAGCCGGTTGTCACCAAGTCGCGCGTGTCGGTTGCGTCGTTCAAGATCCGTGATGGTTGGCCGATCGGCTGCAAGACCACGCTGCGTCGCCACAAGATGTACGAGTTCCTGGATCGCCTGATCAACATCTCGCTGCCGCGCGTGCGCGACTTCCGTGGTGTTTCCGGTCGTTCCTTCGACGGTCGCGGCAACTTCAACATGGGTGTGAAGGAACAGATCATCTTCCCGGAAATCGACTTCGACGCTGTCGACGCGATCCGCGGCATGGATATCGCCATCACCACCACTGCGAAGACCGATGCGGAAGCGAAGGCGCTGCTGGCAGCGTTCAAGTTCCCGTTCCGTAACTGATCCGTCGAGGAATCCGAAATGGCAAAGACCTCCATGGTCAACCGCGACATCAAGCGGGAAAAGCTGGCAAAGAAGTACGCTGAAAAGCGTGCGGCTCTGAAGAAGATCGTGTCCTCCGTGGACGCGACCTACGAAGAGAAGATCGACGCCGCAACCAAGCTGGCCAAGCTGCCGCGCGATTCGTCGCCGAGCCGCCACCGCAACCGTTGCGAACTGTCGGGTCGTCCGCGTGGCGTCTACAGCAAGTTCGGCCTGGGCCGTAACAAGCTGCGCGAAGCCACCATGCGTGGCGACGTCCCGGGTCTGCGCAAGGCCAGCTGGTAATCCCAGCCGGCCCTGTGATCAGGAGCCCCTTCGGGGGTTCCTGAACCGGGCGGGGGAGGCATTCAGCCTTCCCGATGCAAAAAAACCGAAGAGCCCGGCGCAAGCCGGGCTCTTTTGGCGTATACTCCCGCGTCTTGCTCTGTGCAAACGGGGTAGCAGGGCAGGCCATCGGCCTGCTGCAACAAGGGACCTGGCCCGTTTCCAGGAGACAACAGATTTTCGCGAAAGCGGATATCGGTGCACTCAAAGGTACTCATATGAGCATGACTGATCCCATCGCCGACCTGCTGGTCCGCATCAAGAATGCGGCCGCGGTTGGCAAGCAGACGGTGAAAGCCCCGTCGTCCAAGATCAAGGTTGCGATCGCCCAGGTCCTGAAGGACGAGGGTTACATCACCGACCTGCGCGTGACCCAGCTGGAAAACAACAAGTCCGAGCTGGAAATCGTGCTGAAGTATTTCGAAGGCAAGCCGGTCATCGCGACCCTGAAGCGCTTCTCGCGTTCGGGCCTGCGCCAGTACCGCGGCAAGAGCGAGCTGCCGAAGGTCATGAATGGCCTGGGTATCTCCATCATTTCCACCTCCAAGGGCATCATGACTGATGCGCAGGCGCGCCAGCTGGGCGTCGGCGGCGAAGTCCTGTGCTTCGTGGCCTAAGGCGAAAGGAGTAATACTATGTCCCGCGTAGCCAAGAAGCCCGTCACCCTGGGTAAGGTTGAACTGAACGTCCAGTCCGATTCCGTCACCGTCAAGGGCCCGAAGGGCACCCTGTCGCTGCCGAAGCCGGCCGGCATTGCCATCAACGTCGACAACGGCGTTGCCACCCTGAGCGCCGAGAACGTTGACCTGGTCCCGCTGACCGGCACCGTCCGCGCCATCCTGGCCAACATGGTCAAGGGTGTTTCCGAAGGCTTCGAGCGCAAGCTGGAGCTGGTCGGCGTGGGTTACCGTGCTGCCATGCAGGGCAAGGACCTGAGCCTGTCGCTCGGTTACTCGCACCCGATCGTGTTCGTGGCGCCGGAAGGCATCACCATCACCACCCCGACCCAGACCGAAATTCTGGTGCAGGGCGCTGACAAGCAGGTCGTCGGTGAAGTCGCCGCCAAGATCCGTGCGTTCCGCAAGCCGGAACCGTACAAGGGCAAGGGCGTGAAGTACTCCGACGAAGTCATCATCCGTAAGGAAGCCAAGAAGGCGTAAGTGCGAGTCCCTCGCAAGAGCCCGCACATCCATGTGCGGACTCCTCAGGGAACAGCCCAACCTTCAGCTTTCAAGGAATAATCAAAATGAACAAGAACATCGCCCGCCTGCGTCGCGCCAAGTCGACCCGCGCCCACATCCGTGAGCTCGGCGTCGCCCGCCTGTCGGTGCTGCGCACCGGCCAGCACCTGTACGCCCAGGTTTTCACCGCTGACGGTTCCAAGGTGCTGGCTGCCGCCAACACCACCCAGACCGACATCATGGAAGGCCTGAAGAACGGCAAGAACGCCGATGCCGCCGCCAAGGTCGGCCGTATCGTCGCTGAGCGCGCCAAGGCCGCCGGCATCGAGAAGGTTGCCTTCGATCGTTCGGGCTACCGCTACCACGGCCGCATCAAGGCCCTGGCAGAAGCCGCCCGCGAAGCCGGCCTGCAGTTCTAAGGGATAAGGGTAGGGGACTTCTGGTCCCCTGTCCGCCTGCTCGCCCGCCTGAGTGAGGCGGGGCGGCGCCGCTCTTCTGCAGCGGCCCACCGCACCAGCGCGGTACTTCACAACCATAAGCGGCCTCGAGCCGTACATACCCAAACTACCAAGGAATCAAGATGGCAGAAGAACGTCAGCAGCGGGGTCGCGATCGCGACCGTAACCGCGAAGAGAAAGTCGACGACGGCATGATCGAAAAGCTGGTCGCGGTCAACCGCGTCAGCAAGACCGTCAAGGGTGGCCGCCAGTTCACCTTCACCGCCCTGACCGTGGTCGGCGACGGCGAAGGCAAGGTCGGTTTCGGTTATGGCAAGGCGCGCGAAGTGCCGGTCGCCATCCAGAAGTCGATGGAACAGGCTCGCAAGAACCTGGTCAGCGTTGACCTGAACAACGGCACCCTGTGGCACACCATCAAGGATGGTCACGGCGCAGCCCGCGTGTTCATGCAGCCGGCTTCCGAAGGTACCGGCGTCATCGCCGGCGGTGCCATGCGCGCCGTGCTGGAAGCGGTTGGCGTGAAGAACGTGCTGGCCAAGGCCACCGGTTCGCGCAACCCGATCAACCTGGTGCGTGCCACCGTGAAGGGCCTGTCTGCTGCGCAGTCGCCGGCTCGCATCGCGGCCAAGCGCGGCAAGAAGGTGGAGGAACTCAACCATGGCTAATGAGTCCAACAAGACTGTGAAGGTGCGCCTGGTGCGCGGCCTGCGTGGTACCCAGTCGCGTCACCGCCTGTCGGTGCGTGCCCTGGGCCTGAACAAGCTCAACGATGTCCGTGAACTGAAGGACAGCCCGCAGGTTCGCGGTCTGATCAACACCGTTCACTACCTCGTCAAGGTTGAGGAGTAATCGATCATGACTCTGCGTCTCAATGAACTGAGCCCGGCACCGGGCGCCCGCACCGAGCGCACCCGCGTCGGTCGCGGTATCGGCTCGGGCCTGGGCAAGACTGCCGGCCGCGGCCACAAGGGTTCGTTCGCCCGTAAGGGTGGCGGCAAGATCAAGGCTGGCTTCGAAGGCGGCCAGACCCCCATGCAGCGTCGTCTGCCGAAGATCGGCTTCCGTTCGCCGATCGCCAAGGACACCGCTGAAGTGCTGCTGTACGCGCTGGACAAGCTGCCGGCCGGTGAGATCGACTTCGCCGCCCTGCGTGCTGCCAAGCTGGTCCCGAGCACTGCAAAGAAGGCCAAGGTCGTCGTCAAGGGCGAAGTGACCAAGGCGTTCACCCTGAAGGGTATTGCTGCCACGGCGGGTGCCAAGGCTGCAATCGAAGCTGCCGGCGGCAGCGTGACGGAGTAAGAAAATCATGGCGCAAGCTGGCATCGGTAACCTCGCGGGCGGAATGGGCAAGTTCACTGAACTTCGCCAACGTTTGCTGTTCGTCGTCGGGGCTTTGATCGTCTATCGCATCGGCTGTTATGTGCCGGTGCCGGGCGTCAATCCCGATGCCATGCTTGCCATGATGCAACAGCAGGGCGGCGGCATCGTGGACATGTTCAACATGTTCTCGGGCGGCGCCCTGCACCGTTTGAGCATCTTCGCGCTCAACGTGATGCCGTACATCTCGGCATCGATCGTGATGCAGCTGGCCACCCACATCTTCCCCGCCCTGAAGGCGATGCAGAAGGAAGGTGAGTCCGGCCGCCGCAAGATCACCCAGTATTCGCGCATCGGCGCCGTGCTGCTGGCGGTGGTGCAGGGCGGTTCGATCGCCCTGGCGCTGCAGAACCAGGTGGCACCGTCGGGCGCTGCGGTCGTCTACGCACCGGGCATGGGCTTCGTGCTCACCGCCGTGGTCGCACTGACCGCCGGCACCATGTTCCTGATGTGGGTCGGTGAGCAGGTCACCGAGCGCGGCATCGGCAACGGCGTGTCGCTGATCATCTTCGCCGGTATCGTGGCGGGCCTGCCGGGTGCGGTCATCCACACCTTCGACGCTTACCGCGACGGCAACATCCAGTTCATCCAGCTGCTGCTGATCGCCATCGTCGTCCTCGCCTTCACCTTCTTCGTGGTGTTCGTCGAGCGCGGCCAGCGCCGGATCACGGTGAACTACGCGCGCCGCCAGGGCGGTCGCAACGCGTACATGAACCAGACCTCGTTCCTGCCGCTGAAGCTGAACATGGCCGGCGTCATCCCGGCGATCTTCGCCTCGAGCCTGCTGGCCTTCCCGGCCACCCTGGCCATGTGGTCCGGCCAGGCTGCCAACCAGAGCGCCGTCGGCCAGACCCTGCAGAAGGTCGCCAACGCACTGGGCCCGGGCGAGCCGCTGCACATGATCGTGTTCGCTGCGCTGATCACCGGTTTTGCGTTCTTCTATACCGCGCTGGTGTTCAACTCGCAGGAAACCGCCGACAACCTGAAGAAGTCGGGCGCGCTGATTCCGGGCATCCGTCCGGGCAAGGCCACCGCCGATTACATCGACGGCGTGCTGACCCGCCTGACCGCTGCCGGTTCGGCTTACCTGGTGATCGTCTGCCTGCTGCCGGAACTGATGCGCACGCAGCTGAACGCCTCGTTCTACTTCGGTGGTACTTCGCTGCTGATCGTCGTGGTGGTGGTGATGGACTTCATCGCCCAGGTGCAGGCGCACCTGATGTCCCACCAGTACGAGAGCCTGCTGAAGAAGGCCAACCTGAAGGGCGGCAACCGCGGCGGTTTTGCCCGCGGCTGATAAGCCTGTTATACTTTCGTCTTCCTGACGTGATGGTCCTCCGCTTCGCGGACTCTGGCCACACAAACGAAGGGCGGCCCCCGCAGCGGTTCCGGGTGGGGGTGTGGCGAGGTGGTCCTGCGCTGGAGTAGCGCGGGCGGCCCCGGGGAAACCCAGGTCCAACCTTGTCCGGCGCCGGAGCCTGGGCACACTCCCCAGGCCGGGTCCATGAAACTTCAATGTTTCACGGGCTTCCATGTAGACCGGAACCTTGTTAGTATCGCTAGTTCACTTTTTTGATCCATCCTGCCGGATTGGCGTGCCCGAGGCGCGCTGTCGGCCATCACTCAGCTGGAGAACCGCGTCATGGCGCGTATTGCAGGCGTCAACCTGCCAGCCCAGAAGCACGTCTGGGTCGGGTTGCAAAGCATTTACGGCATCGGCCGTACCCGTTCGAAGAAGGTCTGCGAAGTCGCAGGCGTTGCTTCGACCACCAAGATCCGCGATCTGTCGGAGCCGGAAATCGAGCGCCTGCGCGCCGAAGTCGGCAAGTACATCGTGGAAGGCGATCTGCGCCGTGAAATCGGCATCGCGATCAAGCGCCTGATGGACCTGGGCTGCTACCGCGGCCTGCGTCACCGTCGCGGCCTGCCGCTGCGTGGCCAGCGCACCCGTACCAACGCCCGCACCCGCAAGGGCCCGCGCAAGGCGATCAGGAAGTAAGGGACCTATAAATGGCTAAGCCCGCTGCTAAGACCAAGAAGAAGATCAAGCGCGTCGTCACCGACGGCGTTGCCCACGTCCACGCTTCGTTCAACAACACCATCGTGACCATCACCGACCGCCAGGGCAACGCTCTGTCGTGGGCGACCTCCGGTGGCGCTGGCTTCCGCGGTTCGCGCAAGTCGACCCCGTTCGCTGCCCAGGTGGCTGCCGAAAAGGCCGGTCGCGCTGCGCTGGACTACGGCGTGAAGTCGCTGGAAGTCCGCATCAAGGGCCCGGGTCCGGGCCGTGAGTCGGCCGTGCGTTCGTTGAACAACGTCGGCTACAAGATCACCAACATCATCGACGTGACGCCTATCCCGCACAACGGGTGCCGTCCGCCGAAGAAGCGTCGCGTCTAAAGGGAGCGATAAGAAATGGCTCGTTATATCGGTCCTACCTGTAAGCTCGCCCGTCGCGAAGGCGCCGACCTGTCCCTGAAGAGCCCGGCGCGTGCGCTGGACTCCAAGTGCAAGCTGGAGCAGAAGCCCGGCCAGCACGGCGCCACTGCCCGTAAGGGCAAGCTGTCCGACTACGCCACCCAGCTGCGTGAAAAGCAGAAGGTCAAGCGTATCTACGGTCTGCTGGAGCGTCAGTTCCGCAACTACTACAAGAAGGCCTCGACCAAGAAGGGCAACACCGGCGAGAACCTGCTGCAGCTGCTGGAAACCCGCCTGGACAACGTCGTCTACCGCATGGGCTTCGCCGTGACCCGTCCGGCTGCCCGTCAGCTGGTGTCGCACCGCGGCGTCACCGTGAATGGCAAGTCGGTCAACCTGGCTTCGTACCAGGTCAAGGCTGGCGACGCCATCGCTCTGTCTGAAAAGGCTGCCAAGCAGCTGCGCGTCCAGGAAGCCCTGACCGTCGCCGCCCAGCATGACCTGAGCCCGTCGTGGGTTGAAGTGGATTCCGGCAAGTTCACCGGCATCTTCAAGGCTGTTCCGGATCGTTCGGATCTGCCTGCGGACATCAACGAAGCGCTGATCGTCGAGCTGTATTCGAAGTAATTCATCATTGGAGAGCCCCCGGCGACGGCCGGGGGTTCACTAGGAGAACCCGCAACATGACGGTTACCGCCAACCAGGTTCTGCGTCCTCGCGGTCCGCAGATCGAACGCCTTACCGACACCCGTGCAAAGGTCGTTATCGAACCTTTGGAGCGGGGTTACGGGCATACGCTGGGTAATGCCCTGCGTCGCGTGCTGCTGTCGTCCATCCCGGGCTTCGCCATCACGGAAGTCGAAATCGACGGCGTGTTGCACGAGTACACCACGGTCGAAGGTCTGCAGGAGGACGTGCTCGAAGTCCTGCTGAACCTGAAGGACGTGGCCATCCGTATGCATTCCGGCGACAGCGCCACCCTGTCCCTGTCCAAGCAGGGTCCGGGCGTTGTCACTGCAGCTGACATCAAGGTCGACCACAATGTGGAGATCCTGAACAGCGATCATGTGATCTGCCACCTGACCAAGGATACGGCGATCAACATGCGTCTGAAGATCGAACGTGGTTTCGGCTACCAGCCGGCTGCCGCGCGTCGTCGTCCGGACGAAGAAACCCGTGCCATCGGCCGCCTGGTCCTGGATGCCTCGTTCTCGCCGGTCCGCCGCGTCGCCTATGCCGTGGAAGCGGCTCGTGTCGAACAGCGTACTGACCTGGACAAGCTGGTCATCGATATCGAGACCAACGGCACCATCGACGCCGAGGAAGCCGTGCGCACCGCCGCCGACATCCTCAGCGACCAGCTGTCGGTGTTCGGTGACTTCACCCACCGCGACCGCGGTGCAGCCAAGCCGGCCAACAACGGCGTGGATCCGGTGCTGCTGCGCCCGATCGACGATCTGGAGCTGACCGTGCGTTCGGCCAACTGCCTGAAGGCCGAAAGCATCTACTACATCGGCGATCTGATCCAGAAGACCGAAGTGGAGCTGCTGAAGACCCCGAACCTGGGCAAGAAGTCGCTCACCGAGATCAAGGAAGTGCTGGCTCAGCGCGGCCTGTCCCTCGGCATGAAGCTGGAGAACTGGCCGCCGGCCGGCGTCGCCAGCCACGGCATGCTGGGCTGATATCGGTAATGCCTGGAGGCTCCACCGTTCGCGGTGGGGCCTTCAACGCAACATACATGCCACGACGAACCGCAGGTTCGCGGGCAGGTCGTCCAGGACGGATGGCCAGGACCAACCGCAGTCCGCGCAGCAACGCCAGGATGGCGACAACGATCCACACAGCCTCATCATTAACCAAGGAATATCACCATGCGTCACATGAAGTCTGGCCGTAAGTTCAACCGCACCAGCGCCCACCGCGAAGCGATGTTCAAGAACATGGCCGCCTCGCTGTTCAAGCACGAGCTGATCAAGACCACCCTGCCGAAGGCCAAGGAACTGCGCCGCGTTGCCGAGCCGCTGATCACCCTGGCCAAGGTCGACTCCGTCGCCAATCGCCGTCTGGCCTTCGCCCGCCTGCGTGACAACGAAGCCGTGGGCAACCTGTTCACCATCCTGGGCCCGCGCTACGCGAACCGTCCGGGCGGCTACCTGCGTCTGCTGAAGTGCGGCTTCCGCGCCGGCGACAACGCTCCGATGGCCTACGTCGAGCTGGTCGACCGTCCGGCCGTGGCCGAGGAAGTGGCCGAGTAATCGGACCGTTCCAACGCGACACAGCGAAAGCCCGGCCTCTGCCGGGCTTTTGCGTTCTGGTAGCGCCGGGCCATGCCCGGCGTTTGCGTTTCCGGGCTCCGCTCCGGCCCACACCGTTCCGACAGGCGTGCCGTGTGGCGGTTCGAACGGGAGGCGCTCTCGGTTACGCTTGGCGCCTGATCCGTTCGAGCGTTCACGATGAATCCTTTGCGCTGGCCCTTCCGCGCCCAGTTCCTGTTGGGCTTCCTGATCTGCGTGGGCCTGCTTGGCTACGCGATCTTCCTGCAGCTGAAGATGGGGCTGGAGCCTTGCCCGCTGTGCATCTTCCAGCGCCTGGCATTCGCTGCACTGGGCCTGTTGTTCCTGATCGGCGCCTTGCACGGTCCCTCGAACCGGCCTGGGCGCGCGACCTACGGCATCCTTGCCTTCATTGCGGCAGCTGTCGGAATCGGCATTGCTGGGCGCCATGTCTACGTGCAGATGCTTCCGCCGGAAATGGGTTCCACCTGCGGCCCGCCGCTGGCTTTCCTCAGCGAGACCATGGGGCCGCTGGAAGTGTTCCGCACCGTGCTGACCGGCACCGGCAACTGCGGCAACATCGACTGGACCTTCCTGGGCATGACCATGCCGATGTGGTCGGGCGTGTGGTTCGTCCTGCTGGCGCTGTGGGCGCTGGTGGTGTCGCTGCGCAAGGTCAAGCGCTGAGGCAAGGTAGTGCCGGCCGCTGGCCGGCAACCTCATGAGCGATGGCGGGTGTCGCGTAGTTGCCGGCCAGCGGCCGGCACTACCACGGCCCGTCCTCAGAAGTCCTGCTGCAGGCTCAGGTAGGCACCGCGGCGCGGGCCCCACTGCGGGGCGAACACACCCACGCCGCCGCCATCACGCAGCTGGTAGCTGCGGTCCAGTGCATTGATCAACGCCACCTGCATGTGCAGCGGATGCCCGCTGTCGGCATTGAAGTCGTGGCCGGCGCTGAGGTTCACCTGCAGGTAGGACGGCAGTTCGCCGCCGTTGGGCACGGTGTCGGTATCCGAGCGCAGGCCGCTGCCGAACACGTAGTTCGCGCCGATGCGGTTGTGGCCGGCGAAGGCATAGCTGAAACCGCCTGACGAGGTCAGCTTCTGGTCGTGGTCCAGGTGGATCCAGTGGTCGGCCACGTAGGCCAGTGCTTCCGGGTCGAGGTTGTACTGGCTGGTGATGACGTCGGTGCCGATGGCCTTGTTCAGGGCGGCATTGAAGTAGGCGCTGAAGGGGCCGTTGCTGTAGTCGGCGCTGAATTCCAGGCCACGGATGTGGCCACGGCGGTAGTTGAACGTCGAGTAGATGTAGGCGGCGCCGAACTGGCCTTCGTCCTGCAGGCGCGATACGCGCCGGTCGTAGGCATCCAGGCCCAGGGTCAGGTGGTCGCCGACCTGCTGGGAGACACCGATGTCGTAGTAGTCGCTGCGCTCGGCCAGCGGGATGTTGTTGCCACCGGACGGCTGTGCGTTGGTGGTGCCGTCGTACAGGCTGATGTCGCTGGTGGCGATCAGCTCGCTCGCCGGCGGGGTGAAGTAGCGCGAGTAGCCGGCATGCACGGTGGTGCTGTCGCTGGCATTCCAGACCACGCCCAGGCGCGGGCTGAGCTGGCCCTCGGTCTGGCCGAAGGCCTTGTAGCGATCACCGCGCAGGCCGTAGTTGACCGTCCAGTCGTCGCCGATCTTCCATTCGTCCTGCACGTAGACCGCCAGGGTGGTGGCCTTGAACGCGCTGTTGTCGGCAATCTGCAGCGGCGTGGTGCTGGCCTGCTGGCCGTCATCGTCGACCGGGAACACCCAGCTGTTGGTGCTGGCACGCGCGCGTTCCTGGTTGCCGTATACGCCGTAGCGCAGCGTGTGGTTGTCGCCCAGCGGCGTGGAGAAATCCGCCTGCAGCGTATTGGCGCGGTTGCTGCGCTGGACCTGCGAGGCGACGCCGCTGAACACCAGGTCGCCGGCCACGTCGGGATTGAAGCCGACATCGCTGTAGCGCTGCCCGGCCGAGACCTGGTAGGCGGTCTCGCCCAGCGTGCCCTGCAGCACCAGCATGCCAAAGCGGGTTGTTTCGCGCTGGGTCTCATCCAGCTGGCTGGAATCGAAGGTGGTGGTGTCCAGATAGCCGAACTGGGGCGTCTGCCCCGGATTGACCGGAATCTGGAAGCGGTTGTTGGCGAAGCCGGCGAACACGCTCAGGCGGGTGGTGTCGTTGACCAGATAGGTCAGGTCAGCGAAGGCCTTGCCCTGGTGGGTATCGTCATGCTCCGGCTTGCGCGAGCTGGTCGGGTTTTCCAGGCCGACCTCGTTCTGGTCGTAGTTGCCGGTCAGGAACCAGCTCCAGCGCCCCTGCGAGCCCCACCAGGAGGCATTCGGATTGACCTTGCCGAACGAGCCGGTGGTGATGCCGACGCTGCCGCCATTGCCAAGTTCGGCGCCGCTGCGGGTGGTGATGTCGACCACTGCGGCGGTGCGCTCGCCGAACTGCGCCGGCAACGCGCCGTCCATCAGCCGGATGCTCTTGATCGTGCGTGCATCCAGGGTCTGGCCAAAGCCGGAGATCGATTCCGGCAGCAGCACGCCGTTGATGCGGTACTGCAGGTTGGCGTGGTCGCCGCGCACGTGCACGCCACCGTAGGAATCCTGGACCACGCCGGGCGCCTGCAGCAGTACCTGGCTGAGCGGCGCGGACGCCCCCAGCGGCTGCTTCTGGATGTCCTCGGCGGTGATCTGGTACTGGCTGCTGCCGATGTCGGGCGACAGCGCGTTGCGCGCCTGGTCGAGCTGGGCGCTGACGGTGACCGTATCGAGGTCCTTCACCGGCGCCGCGTCGGTGCCGGCATCGGCGGCCAGGGCGAGGTTGGGCAGGCTGGCCAGGGCCAGGGCGAAAGTGATGCCGGTAGCGAGCAGGGAGGGCTTCATGGCGGATGGGCTGTGGAAGGGGCCGGTAGGGATGACTGGATTGTTACTTCGTAACACTGCGGAGCGAATCATGCGCCTGTCTGGGGGGCTGTGGGCATGCGGTTTGTGGCCACTCGCGCTGACCTTTCCCCGGCGTTCAGCCATGTGCAGGCATCTCCCGGGCCTTTGCGGCAGCGGCCGGCTCTGCGACCATGACCGTCCCCCACCCCCGGAATCCTGCAATGAGCCTGTCCGCCGTTCCGCCCGTCTCCGATCCTGCTGCGACCGCCACCGGCGCTGGCTGGTCGCCGGAGAGCTGGCGTGGCAAGACCGCCCTGCAGATGCCGACCTATCCGGATCCGATTGCCCTGGACGCGGCCCTGCATGAGCTGAAGCGGCTGCCGCCGCTGGTGACCTCGTGGGAGATCCTGGCGCTGAAGCAGCAGCTGGCTGATGCGCAGGAGGGCAAGCGCTTCCTGCTGCAGGGCGGTGACTGCGCGGAGAATTTCAGCGACTGCGAATCGGGCACGATCTCCAACCGCCTGAAGGTGCTGCTGCAGATGAGCCTGGTGCTGGTGCACGGCCTGCGCCAGCCGGTGATCCGCGTTGGCCGCTTCGCCGGCCAGTACGCCAAGCCGCGTTCGGCCGACACCGAGACCCGCGATGGCGTGACCCTGCCGAGCTACCGCGGCGATGTGATCAACGCGCCGGCGTTCACCGAGGCTGCGCGCCTGCCGGACCCGAAGCGGATGCTGCAGGCCCACGCGCATTCGGCGATGACGATGAACTTTGTGCGGGCGTTGATCGATGGTGGCTTCGCCGACCTGCACCACCCCGAGTACTGGAACCTGGAGTGGGTGCGGCATTCGCCGCTGGCCGCCGAGTACCAGAAGATGGTGGCCTCGATCGGCGACGCGGTGCACTTCATGGAGACCCTGGCCGGGGCCCGCGTGCACAACCTCAACCGCATCGATTTCTACACCTCGCACGAAGCGCTGCTGCTGCCCTACGAGCAGGCCCTGACCCGCCAGGTGCCGCGCCAGCAGGGCTGGTTGAACCTGAGCACGCATTACCCGTGGATCGGCATGCGCACTGCCGCGCTGGATGGCGCGCACGTGGAATACCTGCGTGGCGTGCGCAACCCGATCGCGATCAAGGTGGGCCCGTCGGTGCAGCCGGACCAGCTGCTGCGGTTGATCGATGTGCTGAACCCGGATGACGAACCCGGCCGCCTGAGTTTCATCCACCGCATGGGGGCGGCGCAGATTGCCGAGAAGCTGCCGCCGCTGCTGGACGCGGTGAAGCGCGATGGTCGTCGCGTGCTGTGGGTGTGCGATGCGATGCACGGCAATACCGAGAGCACGGCCAACGGCTTCAAGACGCGTCGCTTCGACAACGTGCGGGGCGAAGTGGAGATGTCCTTCGACCTGCACGCTGCGGCGGGCACGCGGCTGGGTGGCGTGCACCTGGAGCTGACCGGCGAGGACGTGACCGAATGCACCGGTGGTGCGCGCGAGTTGACCGAGCGTGACCTGGAGCGTGCGTATCGCTCGACGGTGGACCCGCGGTTGAACTATGAGCAGTCGCTGGAGATCGCGATGGCGATCGTGCGCAAGCAGGAGCAGGCGAGGTAGGTTTTTTCTGCAGGGCTTGCAGCCCTGCACCTGCTGCAATCAACGGCAACGTCAACATCAAAAGCTGGGTGTCCGTGGGTTGGCGGGGCGGTGTCGGATTGCGGGGACGCCGCAAGTACGTC
>NZ_JACVTT010000089.1:0-18788 GCF_016624665.1 Stenotrophomonas sp. S39
ACGTACTTGCGGCGTCCCCGCAATCCGACACCGCCCCGCCAACCCACGGATCGCCCGCTTTTGACGTTGACGTTGACGTTGCCTTGGCTTCGGCAGGTGCAGGGCGCAGCCCTGCCGAACCACCCTTAATCCTGCACCGGGAAATCCTCGATCGGCCGCAGCACGTCGTAGTGCTCCACATGCAGCTTGCCTTTCAACTTCGGCAGATCCAGCACCGGTTCATCCACCCGCGTATCCGGCAACCGGTCAAGCAGGTTGCGCACCAGCGACAACCGCCCCAGCCGCTGGTCGTTGAAATCCACCAGCGTCCATGGCGCCGCGTCGCGATGCGTTGCCCGCAGCATCGCCTCGCGTGCCTCGGTGTAGGCGCTGTACTTGCTGCGTGATTTCAGGTCCACCGGCGACAGTTTCCAACCCTTCAGCGGATCGCTGTGGCGTTCGGCGAAACGCTTTTCCTGCTGCGCCTGGTCCACGCACAGCCAGTACTTGAACAGCAGGATGCCGTCGTCCACCAGCAACTGCTCGAACACCGGCGCCTGGTGAAGGAACTGCTGGTATTCGGCCTCGCTGCAGTAGCCCATCACCCGTTCCACGCCAGCGCGGTTGTACCAGCTGCGGTCCATCAGCACGATCTCGCCCGCCGCCGGCAGGTGGCTGGCGTAGCGCTGGAAATACCACTGCGTCGATTCACGGTCGGTCGGCTTCGGCAGCGCCACCACCCGGCATTGGCGCGGGTTGAGGTGTTGGCTGATCGCCTGGATCGCGCCGCCTTTGCCGGCGGTATCGCGGCCCTCGAACAGCACCAGCAGGCGTTGCCCGCTGTGCTGCACCCAGCGCGCCATCGCGGTCAGTTCCAGCTGCAGCGGCTGCAGCAGTTCGTCGTACTCCTTGCGCTTGAGCTTGCCCATCGTTGCACCACGCTGGAAGGAAGCCCGAGCGTAGCGCAGCGGTCGCCCAGAGCGTGTCGACGAGGGATGACCGGCGTCCGGCCTTACTCCGCCGGTTCCTCAGGCAGCCGGCCGGTCCCCTGTACCAGCAGATCGCCGGGCAGCAGTTCCAGCCGTGCATCGTCCAGCTGCATGACCTGGCCATTGGCCGGCTGGCCTTCCTCGTCCAGTTCAAACACTCCAAAACTGCCGAACGCATCGCCTGCCCATGGCAGCACCGTCACCTGTGCGCGCCCGTCGATCGCGTGCTGTGCGCACAGCTGCAGGCAGGCCATCGCACGATCCAGCTGCCGCTTGCGCTCCAGCAGGGCAGGCGTGCCCGGGCTGTGTCGCAGCCCGTCGATGGTTTCGCGTTGAGCGGCCTGCAGCAGGGGCAGTACCTGGTCGAAGGCGGTGCGGTCGTTCACTGTGCGCCCAGCCAGCCCTGCTCGCCCGCCAGCTGCTGCAGCAACGCGGACAGATCGGTGGCGAAGCCGTCCATGTCGAACACGCCGCTGCGCCCGCGTGCCTGCGCCAGCTCGGCGCGCAGTGCGGCCAGCGCGGCCGGGTCGTTGCCCAGTGCGCTGGCGGTGGCGATGAAGGCGGCATCATCGGCCACGTTCATGTGCGCCAGGCCGAGATGATGGTTGAGGCTGCCGGCCACGCGTGCGGCGAAGGTGTCGCCGGGGCAGGTCAGTACCGGGCAGCCGGCCCACAGCGCATCCGACGCGGTGGTGTGGGCGTTGTACGGATGCGTGTCCAGGAACAGGTCGGCCAGCGCGTAGCGGGCCAGGTACTGCGGGTGGGGCAGCTTCGCCATGAACACCAGCCGTGCCGGATCCACGCCGGCGGCCTGCGCGGCCGCACGCAGGCGCGCATCGGCCTGGCCCGGGCCGGACAGCAGCCACAGCACGCTGCCGGGCACCGCCTGCAGCACCGCGAAGGCACGGCCGGCGCTGCGCGGGTTCAACTTGTAGCTGTTGTTGAAGCAGCAGAACACCACGCCCGGCTCGGGCAGGCCGCACTCGGCCCGGGTCGGCGCCGGCTGCAGCACGCGCGTGTTGTCCGACGGCTGGAACGCGCGCGGCAGGCGCAGCACGCGCTCGCTGTAGTGCGGTTCCAGCGCCGGCGGCAGGGCAAACGCATCGCCGACCACCGCATCCAGCCATGGCGCGCCGGACGTGCCGGGGTAGGCCAGCCAGTTCAACTGCAGCGGGGCAGGGCGCATGGCCAGCACTTCCGGCGTGCCGCCACCGCCCCAGCCACGCAGGTCGAACAGTACGTCGATGCCCTGCGCACGGATCTGCGCAGCGGTCTCGGCATGGCGCTGGCCGGCCACCTCGTGCAGCCGCACCGCGGACTGCAGGCGCTGGCGGATGCGGCTGCCGTCATTGCGGTTCAGCGCGAACAGGTGCAGCTGCAGCGCCGGGTCCGCCTGCAGGTGTTCCAGCAGTGCCACGGTCAGCAGGCCGGTGGGGTGCGCGCCGAACCCATTGGAGAGGAAGCCGATGCGCAGCGGGCCACGTGCACGCACGGGCACGGCCGGCAGCGGGCGCACGGCGGCGGCCACCGCTGCGGCACGCGCACGCGCGCAGGCCAGCTGCTCGGCGGCGCTGGCATCCTCGCTGAGGAAAGCGAAGGGCTCGACCACGCCCTGGCCGCTGGCAACCGCGGCGCGTACCTGTGTGGCCAGCGCGTCGACGTCCTGCCAGTCACACAGGCGGCGCTGCCAGGCGAGGCGCTGCGCGGCGATATACGGTTCGCCCGGCAGCAGCGCGTGTGCGCGGCGGTAGGCGGCCGCTGCGCCCTCGGCGTCGTCGGCATCTTCCAGTGCATGGCCCAGCCACAGGGCGATGCCCGGATGCTCCGGTGCCAGCGCGGAGGCCTGGCCGAGCAGCGTCGCCGCGTCGGCGTGGGCACCGGCCATCCAGGCCACCCGGCCCAGCCGGGCCAGTGCCTCGGGATGGTTCGGCCGCAGCTGCAGGGCGCGGCGCGCGGCGCGTTCGCCGGCGCCGATGTCGCCGGCTTCCAGTTCCAGGTCGGCCAGCATCACCCAGGCGATGAAGTCACCGGGCTGGCGTGCCAGCGCCTGCTGCAGTTGCTGCCGTTGCTGCCAGGCCGACATCGGCTCAGCCCGCCGACAGCTGCGCCAGCGCATCCACCTGATGCTCGTGGCTCAGGCGCTGCAGCAGGGCGTCGAGGTCGCCGGACAGGATGTTGGGCAGGTCGTACAGGGTCAGGCCTTCCACGCGGTGGTCGGTGATCCGTCCCTGCGGGAAGTTGTAGGTGCGGATGCGCTGGCTGCGGTCGCCGCTGCCCACCTGCAGGCGCCGCGATTCGGCCTGCGCCGCGTCCTGGCGCTGGCGCTCGGCATCCAGCAGCTGCGCCTTCAGGCGCTTCATCGCCTTGTCGCGGTTGGCGTGCTGGCTGCGCTCGGTCTGGCATTCCACCACCACGCCGGTCGGCACGTGGGTGATGCGGATGGCCGATTCGGTCTTGTTGACGTGCTGGCCGCCGGCGCCGGACGAACGGAAGGTGTCCACCCGCAGGTCGGCCGGATTGATGACGATGTCATCCACCTCGTCGGCCTCGGGAATGATCGCCACGGTAGCGGCCGAGGTGTGGATGCGGCCCTGCGATTCGGTGGCCGGCACGCGCTGCACGCGGTGCGTGCCCGATTCGAACTTCAGGCGCGAGAACGCGCCGCGGCCGACCACGCGTGCCACCACTTCCTTGTAGCCGCCATGTTCGCCGGGGTTGTCCGATTCGATCTCCACCTTCCAGCCCTGGCGCTCGGCATAGCGGGCGTACATGCGGAACAGGTCGCCGGCGAAGATCGCGGCTTCGTCGCCGCCGGTGCCGGCGCGCACTTCCAGGAACAGGTTGCCCTCGTCGCGCGGGTCGCGCGGCACCAGCAGCAGGGCCAGTTCCTCTTCCAGTTCCTGCAGCCGGGCCTGGGCAGCGGCGATTTCCTCGTCGGCCAGTTCGCGCAGGTCAGGGTCGGCACGCATGCCTTCGGCGGCGGCCAGGTCGGCCTTGGCGCGGGCTTCGTCGGCCAGTGCGGTAGCGACCGGTTCAAGTTGGGCGAATTCGCGCGAAAGATCGCGGAAACGGGTGTTGTCGGCGACCACGTCGGGTTCGGCGAGCAGGCGTTCCAGTTCTTCGCGGCGCTCGGCCAGCGCTTCCAGCTTACGGCGCAGGGTCGGCGTCATCGGGTCTCACGGGTGGGTGGCGGTAGCCCGGCGTGGCCGGGAACAGGCGCTCGGCGGCGCGGGTCAGGTCGGCATCGCCACTGAGCGCGGCCGCGCGCAGGGCGGCGGTCGGCGGGTGCAGCAGGCGGTTGGTCAGGCCATGGGCCAGCAGTTCCAGCACTTCGTCGGCCGGCTTGCCATTGGCCAGCTGCTGCCGCGCACGTTCCAGCAGTTCGGCGCGGGTGGCCTCGCCGAAGGCGCGCAGCTGCCGCAGCGGGGCCTGGTGGGCGCTGGCCTGCAGGGTTTCGACGAAACGCGACACTTGCAGGTCGATGATCGCTTCGGCCTCGGCGGCAGCCTCGCGGCGGCCGCGGCGGTTGTCTTCCACCGCGCGCTCAAGGTCGTCCACGGTGTACAGGAACGCATCGTTGAGCGTGCCGACCTCGGCCTCGATGTCGCGCGGCACGGCCAGGTCGAACAGCAGCATCGGCTTGTGCCGGCGCGCGCGCAGGGCCTTGGCCACCATTTCGCGGTGGATGACCGGCTCGCGTGCGGCAGTGGCCGAGAACACCACGTCGGCCTCGGCCAGGTGGCGTTCCAGTTCGGTCAGCGGCAGGGCGACGCCGCCATGGCGGGTGGCCAGTTCCTGCGCATGGGCCAGGGTGCGGTTGGCGATCAGCAGGCGGCGCACCTTGCCTTCGCTCAGGTGCCGTGCAGCCAGCTCGATGGTCTCGCCGGCACCGACCAGCAGCACCGTCGAATCATCCAGACGGGCGAACGCGTTCTGCGCCAGGCGCACGGCCGCAGAGGCGACCGACACCGGGTTGGCGCCCACCTGGGTATCGGTGCGTGCGCGCTTGGCCACCGAGAAGGTCTGCTGGAACAGCCGGTCCAGGCGCTGGCCGAGCAGGCCGTGATCGCGCGCGGTGGACCAGGCGTCCTTCACCTGGCCCAGGATCTGCGGCTCGCCCAGCACCATTGAATCGAGCCCGGTGGCGACCCGGAACAGGTGGCGCACCGCATCGGCATCGGCATGCTTGTACAGGTAGCCCTGCAGGTCGCCGGCCTGGCTGTGCAGCCACTGGTCCAGCGCCTGCGGCGAATCGGCCACCGCGTACAGCTCGGTGCGGTTGCAGGTGGAAAGCAGGACCGCCTCGGCGATCTGCGGGGTATCGCGCAGCGAACCGAGCGCGCGCGGCAGCGCGTCACCGGCGAAGGCCGCGCGTTCGCGCAGCTCCACCGGTGCGGTCTGGTGATTCAGTCCGAGCACCCACAGGGTCATTGTTCAGTTGCTTGCGATAAGCTGCTGGCCATTGGACGACATTTTAAGGCCCCGATGCCGACGATGCCCGCATTGATTCGCATCCCCAGTGTTCTGCTGCTGTCCCTGGCCTGCAGCCAGGTGCTGGCGGCGGCGCCGGCCAAGGCCCCTGCGCGGGTCCCGGCCAGCGAAGAACTGGCCCTGGAACCGGTGATGGCCGGTGAATTCGCCCTGCAGGCCGGCAAGCTGGCCGATGCCGCGCACTGGTACCTGCAGGCGGCCGAGCAGACCGCCGGCGATGCCGGGTTGGCCGAACGGGCCACCCGCATCTCCATGCTGGCCAACGATGACGCCAGCGCCGCCAAGGGCCTGGCCCTGTGGGAGAAGCGCGCCCCCAGCTCGCTGTCCATGCGCAGCGCCGCCGGTGCACTGGCGATGCGCCAGGGCAACGTGAAGGCCGCGCGGACCGAACTGCAGGCGCTGCTGGCCGACCCTGACGAAACGGCCTGGAAGTTCGCGCTGGCCGCCCTGATCGGCGGTGGCCGCGACCCGGCCGTGCCGGCGCAGGTGCTGGGCGAACTGGTCGATGCCAACGCCATTCCGCCGAAGATCGAGGCCTGGCAGGAATTCGGCCGGCTGGCCCTGCGCATGGAAAAGCCCGAGCTGGCCCGGCGCATGATCGACGAAGTGGTCAAGCGCTTCCCGGACGAGCCGCGGGTGGCCCTGCTGCGCGCCAGCCAGCTGCAGCAGGCCGGGCAGACCGCGCAGGCGCTGGCCCTGTTGCAGGGGGTTGAGCCGAAGACCCGGCAGGACCCCGAGCTGCGCAACGCCGTGGCCATCGCCTATGACAGCCTGGGCCAGCCGGCCGCCGCCGAGCGGGTGCTGGCCGTGGGCCCGCAGAACGTGCAGACCTGGGGCATGCGTGCCTCGCTGCTGGCCAAGCAGGGTGACACCGCGGCGCTGTCGGGCCTCTACAACGAGCTGTCGCGCCAGGCCGCCAAGCCTGATCCGGCGCAGCGCCTGCTGCTGGGCAAGATTGCCGAGTACCTCAAGCGCTACCCCGAGGCGGTCAACTGGTACCACAGCGTTCCCGGCGGCGACGAACTGAGCGAGGCGCGCCTGCGCGCGGCCAATGCGCAGGGCCTGGCCGGCCGCCAGTCGCTGGCGCTGGACGAGGTGCACGCCATCCAGTCCGATGCCAGCGTGGATGACGACGTGCGCCGCGACGCCTACCTGCTGGAAGCCGAGCTGCGCCAGCGTGCCAATGACCTGCCCGGCGAACTGGATGCGCTGGCCCGGGGCCTGGCTGCCTACCCGGACGAGAACGCCCTGCTGTACGCCCGTGCACTGGCCTGGGAACGCCGGGACGACATCGCCCGCGCCGAGGCCGACCTGCGCAAGGTGCTGGTGACCGACCCGGAGAACGTGCCGGCGCTGAACGCCCTGGGCTACACCCTGGCCGACCGCACCAAGCGCTACCAGGAAGCCCTGGAACTGATTGACCGCGCGCGGGTGGCCGAGCCGGACAACCCGGCCATCGTCGACAGCTACGGCTGGGTGCTGTATCGCCTGGGCCGCAACGAGGAAGCCCTGGTGCAGCTGCGCCGGGCCTGGACCCTGTCCCGCGACCCGGAGATCGCCGCCCACGTGGGCGAGGTGCTGTGGGTGCTCGGCAAGCACGACGAGGCCCGCCACTTCTTCGAGGAGGCGGCCAAGCTCGACCCTGAAAACCGCGCGCTGCTGCGCGCCCGCGAGAAATTCAATCCATGAGTGTTTCCATGATCCGGCCGCTGCTGCTGGTGGCCGTGACCCTGGCGGTGAGCGCCTGTACCAGCGTGGGCACGCAGAAGACGCCGGCCCCGGACGTGGTCTACACCGTGTCGCCGGCCGCCGAGCGCGCCGAGGAAGCCCGCGTGCAGGCCCTGCGCGCCCAGCCCGATTACAGCTTCCAGGGCCGCGTCGCGGTCAGCAAAGGAAAGAACGGGGGCAGCGGCCGCATCGACTGGGTCCAGCAGGGCAGCGAGTACCGCATCCAGCTGAGTGCGCCGGTCACCCGCCAGAGCTGGACCCTGCAGGGGGATTCGGTGCAGGGCGGGGCGCGCCTGGACGGGCTGGGCGATGGCCCGCGCGCCGGCGATGACGCGCGCCAGCTGCTGCTCGATGCCACCGGCTGGGATATCCCGGTCAATGAACTGTCCGACTGGACCCGTGGCCTGGTGCTGCGCGGGTCCGGCGAAAGCAGCGTGGAGCGGGATGCCGAGGGCCGCCCGCGGCGCATGCAGCAGGCCGGCTGGCTGATCCAGTACCTGGACTGGTACCCGGCCCAGGAAGGAAGCCCGGCGCTGCCGCGGCGGATCGAGGCCAGCCGCGAGGACGCCAAGGTGCGCCTGCTGGTCGACCAGTGGGGCGCTGACGCGCCATGACCGCGCAGATTGACGCCGATGGCTGGTCCTGGTGGCCGGCCCCGGCCAAGCTGAACCTGTTCCTGCACATCACCGGCCGTCGCGCCGATGGCTACCACGAGCTGCAGACCGTGTTCCGCCTGCTGGACTGGGGCGACCGGATCGGCCTGCGCCTGCGCGCCGACGGCCAGGTGCGGCGGCAGGGCGACGGCCTGGCTGGCGTTGCCGAAGCCGACGACCTCGCTGTGCGTGCGGCTGTGCTTCTTAAAAGCATTGCCAATGTCGGCCAAGGTGCTGACATCATCGTTGAAAAACGCGTTCCGGCCGGTGGGGGCTTCGGTGGGGGCTCGTCCGACGCTGCCACCGTGCTGGTAGTCCTGAACCGGCTCTGGCAGGCCGGCCTGGACGAGGACGCGCTGGCGGCGCTGGGCCTGCGCCTGGGCGCCGATGTGCCGGTCTTCGTGCGCGGCCACAACGCCTGGGCCGAGGGCGTGGGCGAGCGGCTGCAGCCGGTCACGCTGGCGCCGGCCTGGTACGTCATCGTCGAGCCGGGCGTTCATGTGCCGACCCCGGCCCTGTTCGCTGACCCGGATTTGACGCGCGACTGCCCAAAGGCGAAAATAGGCGACTTCGCTTCCGGCGCTCTGGTCGGAAACGTGTTCGAGCCGGTGCTGCGCCGTCGCGAGCCTGCCGTAGAGGCGGTGCTTGCCGCGTTGAGCAGCATAGGCCAGGCGCGTTTGACCGGGTCCGGAAGTGGTTGTTTCGTCGAGTTCGATTCGCAGGCTGCCGCAGAGCAGGGGCGAGCGGAATTGCCGAAGGAGTTGCGGGCAAGGGTGGCCGCGGGCGTTGCACGTTCGCCACTGCTGGATGCACTCGAGCAACACTGATTCATCAATGCAGGGGCGTCGCCAAGAGGCCCAAGGCACCAGGTTTTGATCCTGGCATTCGGAGGTTCGAATCCTCCCGCCCCTGCCAATGCGGCTGCGTCCGCGCCATCCAGCGCATCACTGCGCGGGACGTGGAAACAGTCGCGGTGTTGTAAGCAGCAGGGGCCGCAGCGGTCCTTGCCGCTACCGGATCCCCGCCACTCGTCCCCGCCCGAGACAATCATGATGCAAGAGTCCCCGAACCTGCTGGTCTTTTCCGGCAACGCCAACAAACGTCTGGCGCAGAACATCTGCAAGGAACTGGGAGTCCGTCCGGGCAAGGCGCTGGTCTCGCACTTCTCCGACGGTGAAGTGCAGGTCGAGATCGAAGAGAACGTCCGCAAGCAGGACGTCTTCGTGATCCAGCCGACCTCGGCGCCGAGCGCGGAGAACCTGATGGAACTGCTGGTGCTGATCGACGCGCTCAAGCGCGCATCGGTGGCCAGCGTGACCGCCGTGGTGCCGTACTTCGGCTACTCGCGACAGGATCGCCGCATGCGTTCCTCGCGCGTGCCGATCACCGCCAAGCTGGCGGCCAAGATGTTCAGCACCGCTGGCGCTGATCGCGTGCTGACCGTCGACCTGCACGCCGACCAGATCCAGGGCTTCTTCGATATCCCGGTGGACAACGTGTATGCGTCCCCGCTGCTGCTGGCCGACATCTGGCGCGCCTACGGCACCGAGAACCTGATCGTCGTCTCGCCGGACGTGGGCGGCGTGGTCCGCGCCCGTGCGGTGGCCAAGCGCCTGGATGACGCCGACCTGGCGATCATCGACAAGCGCCGCCCGCGCGCCAACGTCTCCACCGTGATGAACATCATCGGTGACGTCGAAGGCAAGACCTGCGTCATGGTCGATGACATTGTCGATACCGCCGGCACCCTGTGCGCCGCTGCCGCTGCCCTCAAGGCGCGCGGTGCGCTCAAGGTCGCCGCCTACTGCACCCACGCGGTGCTGTCGGGCCCGGCAGTGGACAACATCACCAATTCCCAGCTCGACGAGCTGGTGGTGACCGACACCATCCCGCTGAAGGACGCGGCGCGGGTGTGCAGCAAGATCCGCCAGCTGAGCGTGGCGGAAATGCTGGCCGAAACGATGCGCCGCATCGCCTTCGGCGAGTCGGTCAGCTCGCTGTACGTCGATTGAGTTTTTCGCCCCCGCCGGCAACGGTGGGGGCATACCCCGGATGCTTCTGGTCGCGGAAGCATCTTCAACCGCCACGCCGCAAGGCGCGGCAACAACCTGAGTAGTCGAAAATGTCGAAGACCCATGAAATCAAGGTCACCAAGCGTGAACTGCAGCGTAAGGGTGCGAGCCGCCGCCTGCGTCACGCTGGTGTGATCCCGGCCATCGTGTACGGCGGCAACGCCGAGCCGGTCGCCATCAGCCTGGACCACAACGAAATCTGGCTGGCCCAGCAGAACGAGTGGTTCTATGCCTCGATCCTGGACCTGAACCTGGACGGCCAGGTGCAGAAGGTCCTGCTGCGTGACATGCAGCGCCACCCGTACAAGCAGCTGATCATGCACCTGGACTTCCAGCGCGTGAACGAGAACGAAGCCCTGACTGCTTCGGTCCCGCTGCACTTCGTCAACGAAGACACCTCGCCGGCTGGCAAGGCTGCCGACGTCGTGGTCACCCACGAACTGAAGGAAGTGACCATCAGCTGCCTGCCGAAGGACCTGCCGGAGTCGATCGAAGTCGACCTGGCCGACCTCGCCGCTGGCGACGTGGTGTACCTGTCCAACATCAAGCTGCCGAAGGGCGTGGAAATCCCGGCCCTGGCGCTGGGCAAGGACCACGACGACGCCATCGTCACCGCCAAGCACGGCAAGGAAGACGCTGCCGACGCTGAAGCTCCGGCTGCCGAGTAATACAGTGGCGGTGCCTGCCTCCGGGCAGGCACCGTTCTGGAAGGAACCATGGCAGGACTGCGACTGATTGTCGGTCTGGGCAACCCCGGATCGGAACACGCCCGGACCCGGCACAATGCCGGGTTTCATTTCGTTGAGGCCCTGGCTGAAAAAGCCGGTGCACGCTGGAACGTGGACAGCAAGCTGTTCGGCGAGACCGCCAAGGTCGAGATCGCCGGGCAGACGGTCTGGCTGCTGAAGCCGGCCACCTTCATGAACCTCAGCGGCAAGTCGGTCACCGCCGCGCAGCGGTTCTGGAAGATCGAGCCGGAGGAAACGCTGCTGGCACACGACGAACTGGACCTGCCGCCCGGTGCGGTACGGCTGAAGTTCGACGGTGGCCATGGCGGCCAGAACGGCCTGCGCGACACCATGCGCCTGCTCGGCCACGGCAAGTTCCACCGCCTGCGCGTGGGCATCGGCCATCCCGGTCACAAGGACCGCGTGGTGGGGTGGGTGCTCGGTCGTCCCTCCAAGGACGATGACGTGCTCATCGCACGCGCCATCGACGATGCCATCGACGTGCTGCCGCTGGCGGTACAGGGCGATTTCAACGAAGCAATGAAGCGGCTGCACACCCCGAAATAACCGGTAGGTACCGACCGTTGGTCGGCCAGGCCGGTAGGTACCGACCGATGGTCGGTACGGAGAATGATTGGAAAAACGGCGGCCACGCCGCTGTTTCCCCAATCACTTTCACCCCAGAGAGCTGTCACCATGGGTATCAAATGCGGCATCGTCGGCCTGCCCAACGTCGGCAAGTCGACCCTGTTCAACGCGCTGACCAAGGCGGGCATCGCCGCGGCGAACTTCCCGTTCTGCACCATCGAACCGAACGTCGGCATCGTGCCGGTGCCGGACCCGCGCCTGGGTGAGCTGGCGGCGATCATCAACCCGCAGAAGGTCATCCCGACCGCGGTGGAGTTCGTCGACATCGCCGGCCTGGTGGCCGGTGCTGCCAGCGGCGAAGGCCTGGGCAACAAGTTCCTGGCGCACATCCGCGAAGTCGATGCGATCACCCACGTGGTGCGCTGCTTCGAGAACGCCGACGTCATCCACGTCAACAACAAGGTCGACCCGATCTCGGACATCGAAACCATCGATACCGAGCTGGCCCTGGCCGACCTGGACAGCGTCGAGAAGGCCCTGAACCGCGCCGAGCGCGCCGCCAAGGGTGGCGACAAGGAAGCGGCCGCGCGCAAGCCGGTGCTGGCCAAGCTGCAGGCTGCCCTGGCCGACGGCAAGTCCGGTCGTTCGGTTGGCCTGGACGAGGAAGAAAAGGCGCTGGTCCGTGACCTGTTCCTGCTGACCCTGAAGCCGGTGATGTACATCGCCAACGTGCTGGAAGACGGCTTCGAGAACAACCCGCACCTGGACGCCGTGCGCGCCCACGCCGCCGCCGAAGGCGCGCAGGTGGTGCCGGTGTCGGCCGCGATCGAAGAAGAGCTGTCCCAGCTTGACGACGAAGACCGCGACACCTTCCTGGCCGACCTGGGCCTGAGCGAGCCGGGCCTGAACCGCGTGATCAATGCGGCCTACAGCCTGCTGGGCCTGCAGACCTACTTTACCGCTGGCGTGAAGGAAGTCCGCGCGTGGACCGTGCGCAAGGGCGCCACCGCCCCGCAGGCCGCCGCGGTCATCCACACCGACTTCGAGAAGGGCTTCATCCGCGCCGAAACCATCGCGTATGACGACTTCATCAAGTACAAGGGCGAAGCAGGTGCCAAGGAAGCCGGTCGCCTGCGCCTGGAAGGCAAGGAATACCGCGTGCAGGAAGGCGACGTGCTGCACTTCCGCTTCAACGTCTGATCCAGCGCCAACGGATCGACCCCGGACGCCCCGCCTCGAGCGGGGCGTTCGCGTTTCCGGCATCGGTTTCTGCGCTGGACAAAAAATGACCACGCTTCGGAACGCCTGCGGTGCAAGGCTCGCACGCACTTGTCCACACCAAACCCCCACCGCTTTCCACGCGGGGTGTGGAAAACCCAGCCTGCCACTGTAGAGCCGAGCCCATGCTCGGCTGATGGCAGCAGGAGCCGAGCATGGGCTCGGCTCTACAGAAGCTGGCCCGCGCGGCGTGGATAAAATTTCACCACGCTGGGAAACGCCTGCGGCATAACGCTCGCACCCACTTGTCCACATCAAGTTCCCATCGCTTTCCACGTGCCGTGTGGAAAACAACCGGGGACGTGGACAAAAAATCACCACGCCTGGAAACGCCTGTGGTGCAATGCTCGCGGCCACTTGTCCACACCAAGTTCCCATCGCTTTCCACGTGCGGTGTGCATAAACAACAAGGCCCGCCAATGGCGGGCCTCGTCGTCCACTTCCTGCGAAACCGCGCTTACAGCGCGCTGCCGCCGAACTTGTGGGTGTACTGCAGGTTGATCGTGCGGCCCACGCTGTCGAACCAGGACACGTCGTAGTACGGGTAGGCCGTATACGTGGCGTCCTTCGGCGGCATCTTGTTGAACACGTTGACCACTGACAGCGACAGGCGCGAGTGGTCGTCGAAGCGGTACTGCACCGAGGCGTTGTAGCGGTAGGTGGCCTTGATGTACGGGCTGTCGCCGCTGTCCTCGTCGAACACCTGGTCGTAGCTGTCCGAGTTCGGCAGCTTGCCCAGGCGCGAGCCGTACACGGTGGCCGACCACGCGTCCTTCTCCCAGGTCACGCTGACGCTGGTCTTGGTGCGCGGGATGTCGAAGCCGCTGTTCACCGCGAACTGGTCTTCGATGGGGTCACCCGGGTAGCGCTGGAAATCATGCTTCTTCACCCACGTATGGGTGCCATTGAAGATGAAGTCGCCAGCGCCGGTCTGCAGGCGGTAACGCAGGCCCACGTCGATGCCCGAGGTCGACTCGCGTGCCACGTTGATCGGGTTCACGTACACGCCGTACAGGCGGCCGTCGGCAGTGCGGGTCACCCGCGCCAGCGCGTCCACGCAGGTGGGCGAGGTGATGTCGGCGTCGCCCAGGCGGCAGTTCGCTTCGCTGGCCAGGATCGTGCGCACGTCCATGTCCTGCACCTGCTTGCGCATGTCGATGTCGAACCAGTCCACCGACAGGTCCAGGCCGGCAGCCGGCGACCAGACGAAGCCTGCGCTCCACGAGGTGCTGGTCTCCGGGTCGAGTTCGCGGTTGCCGCTGCGGCTGCGGATCACGTTGCGCTCGTAGTCGGAGCAGTCATCGGCGTCGTCGGCACGGCAGCTGTACAGATCTTCTGCCGTGGTCTCGTCGTTGCCCGGGCCGGCGAACACGTAGTGCAGGTCCGGCGCGCGGAAGGCGGTGCCGTAGGAACCGCGCACCAGCAGGCTGTCCACGGGGCGCCATTCCAGGCCGCCGCTCCAGGTCGCCTTGCCGATGGTGTGGCCCGAATAGCGGTACTGGTCGTAGCGGCCAGCCACGCTCAGGCTCAGCGTGTCGTGCAGCGGCAGGCGCAGCTCGGCGGCGGTCGCCCAGCGGTTGCGCGAACCCTTGCCGTCCGAATCCTTCCAGCTGTAGTAGTAGTACTCGGTCGCCAGCGGGTCGGGATTCAGTGCATAGGCCTGCTGGCCCACTTCCACCGTCGCGGCGAAACCGGCGTCGCCGCCAGGCAGCGCGAACAGCGAGCCGTTGGTCAGGGTGAGGGCGGCCGTCTCGGTGCGCGACTTCGGTGTGTAGGTCGTGCGCGCGGCGATCGACTCGTACTCGGCGCGGGTCAGCGGCCGGTACAGGCGCGAGGGGTCGGCGTTGTAGATCGGGAAGCCATCATCGTCCTCGCCCAGCTGCGGGCCCAGGAACAGGTCGTTGGCCTTGGCGGCAATGATCTGCGGCCAGCTGATCCGCGACTGGTACTGCGAATGGCTCAGCGCCGCTTCGTAGTCCCAGTTGCCCGCCAGGTTGCCCTTGAAGCCGGTGGTCACGCTGAAGGTCTTCTGCGTGCTGCGCACCATGGCGTTGCGCAGGCCACCCATTTCCTCGGGCGAGAACTGGCGCTGCCAGAATTCGATCTCGCCGGTGGCCTCGTTGTTGAAGTAGCCCGACTCATCGCCGTCGGCCGCCATGCGTCCCCACGAGGTGACGTCGCGCATCAGCGCCAGCGTGTGGTAGCCCATCTGCACGTCGGCAAACCACTGCTGGCCGTTGTCGAAGTCATAGCTCAGCGAGGCGTAGCCGTTGGCACCGCGGCGCTTGCTGAGGATGGTGCCGTAGCCGATCGACGCATCACTGCCGCAGTAGTAGCCATAGCGCGGGCGGAAGGCATGGTAGGTGCTGCCCTGGTTCTGCCCGGCCAGCGCTTCGCAGGTGGCCGCGCCCGGGTCCAGGTAATCATCGTTGTAGTCGGTACGCAGGTAGGCGCGGCGCGCGATGCGCGAGCCTTCGGTCGGCCCGTCCTGGGTCGAATCCTGGATGTCGCGCTCATAGGCCCACAGCGGCGTCTGCGACTGCAGCTCCACGCTGTAGACCGCATTGAAGTTGCCCTTGCTGAAGCCGCTGGACAGGCTCATGTCGAACGACTCGCCGCCGCCTTCGCTGGTGGTGCCCATGCGCACGTCGACCGTGGTGCCGTCGGCCTTCTTCTTCAGGATGAAGTTGACCACGCCGGCGATCGCATCCGAGCCGTAGATGGCCGACGCGCTGCCGGTCAGCACTTCGATGCGGTCGATCATGCCCAGCGGGATGTTGGACACGTCGGTGAAGTTGCTGCGGCCCTGGAAGGGCATCGGGAAATCGGCGATGCGGCGGCCGTTGACCAGCACCAGGGTGTGGTTCGGGCCCAGCCCGCGCAGGTCGACCTGCTGTGCGCCCGGCGAGAAGTCGGCGCCGCTGGAGGACTGCTGGCTCTGGGTCTCGCCGCCGTTCTGGGTCATCGCACGCAGCACGTCAGGCACCGTGGTGAAGCCGCTGGAGCGGATCTCCTCGGCATTGATCACCGTGATCGGTGCCGGGCCTTCCACCTGCGCGCGCGGGATGCGCGAACCGGTCACCTGGACCGCATCGAGTTGCTGCACCGAAGAGGAACCGGGGCTCTGGGCCGCTGCCGAGGCAGCAACACCCATCAACGCCAGCTGGATCGACCACGCCATCGCCTGTCTACGCATGAGAAATATCTCGGGAATGAAGCCGGCCCGCAGAGGAGGGGCCCTGTCCCCCATTCACAATCCGGAATGGGCGCGCGCATTTAACGCCTTTTTTACGCTCTTGACTACAGGTCTTTCATCTGGCAAAGAGTGAAAACGATTGCAAGCCGATTCTGTTCAGGGAGATCAACCATGAGCGCCCTTGTCCGCCGCATCTGCTCAAGCCTCTTGCTGGGGATGGTGCTGGCCCTGATGGCCCCTCTGGCATCAGCGCAGGACCCCCGCGACCTGCAGTCCCCCGGCTTCGATTATTACGAGATTGGCGACCTGGATGCACCCCGGCCCGGCCCGCGCGCGCCGGCGATGATGCTGATGGGGGGCGGTGAGTGGGTACCCGAAGCCTTCCAGTGGTGGCTGCGCCAGGCCGGCAACGGCCGCGTGCTGATCCTGCGCGCATCGGGCCGCGACGAACTGCAGGAGCGCCTGTACCGCGACATCGGCGGTACCACCGCCGTGCAGACCCTGGTGTTCGACAACCGCCGCGGTGCCGACGATCCGGCGGTGCTGCGCGTGGTGGCCGCCGCCGATGCCATCTTCATCGCCGGCGGCGACCAGTCGCGCTACATCCGCTTCTGGAAGGGCACGGCGCTCAATCGTGCCCTCAATGCGCACGTGCGGGCCGGCAAGCCGATTGCCGGCACCAGTGCCGGCCTGGCGATCCTCGGCGGCTATGCCTATGGCGCGCTGGACGGCGGCAGCATCACCTCGGCCGGCGCGCTGGCCGACCCGATGGGCAGCGCGGTGACCCTCGACAGCGGCTTCCTGCACATGCCCTACCTGCAGCGCGTGGTCACCGACACCCACTTCGACAAGCGCGACCGCCTCGGCCGCCTGATCGTGTTCGTTGCCCGCGCCGCCCGCGAGAGTGGTGATCCGGACATGGTCGGCATCGGTGTGGACGAGGACACGGCCCTGTGCGTGGAGCCCGACGGCCAAGCCCAGGTCTACAGCGCCGATGGCGAAGGCAAGGTCTGGGTGGTCAGTCCCGGCCGCGACGCCGACCGCCTGGTGGAGGGCGAGCCGCTGCAGTTCCACGCGGTGCCGGTAACCGTGGTCGCCAGTGGTGGCCGCCTGCGCCTGGATGACTTCCAGGCCGACGTCGACTACCAGGCCTTGGCCGACATCACCGACGGCCAGATCGAAGTCATCCGCCGGTAGTGCCCATTCCCTGAACCTTCCTGGAGACGTACCTGATGAAACTGCGCCTGGCGCTGTCCGCCCTGCTGTCCCTGCCCCTGCTCGCGCAGGCAGCGCCGTCCACTTCACCGCTGCTGGTCATCCATGGCGGGGCGGGGGTCGAGCGCAAGGATCTGTCGCCGGCCGAAGAGAAGGCTGCGCGCGCGGCGTTGAAGGCGGCGCTGTTGAAGGGGCATGCGGAACTGGCGGCGGGTCGTCCGGCGCTGGCGGCGGTCACTGCGGCGATCACCGTGCTCGAGGACGATCCGACCTTCAATGCCGGCAAGGGTGCGGTATTCACCCATGACGGCCGCAACGAACTGGATGCCGCGCTGATGGATGGCGCCACCCAGGCGGCCGGCGCGGTGGCCGGCGTGCAGCGCGTACGCAACCCGATCCAGCTGGCGCAGCGGGTCATGCAGAAATCGCCGCACGTGATGATGGTCGGGCAGGGCGCCGAGGCATTCGCGGTGGAGCAGGGTGTCAGCCTGGTCGATCCCTCGTATTTCCGCACCGACAAGCGCTGGCAGCAGCTGCAGCGCGCACTGAAGGAAGAGGCCAGCGGCCAGGCCCATGCCGATCTGGAGACGGCAAAGCACTTCGGTACCGTCGGTGCGGTCGCACTGGATGCGCAGGGCCATCTTGCGGCCGGCACGTCCACCGGCGGCATGACCAACAAGCGCTACGGGCGCGTAGGTGATTCGCCGATCATCGGTGCCGGCACCTGGGCTGATGCGCGTTGCGCGGTGTCGGGCACTGGTTGGGGCGAGTACTACATCCGCACTGCGGCCGCGCACGAGATCTGCGCGCGCATGCGCTACCAGGGGCAGACGCCGGAGCAGGCTGGCAAGGGCGTCATCAACGACACCATCCCGAAGATGGGGGGCGACGGTGGGGCGATCGTGCTGTCCGCAGACGGAAAAGCAGCCACGCCGTTCAACACGCAGGGCATGTATCGGGGCTGGATCGGCGCCGACGGAGTGCCTCATGTCGCAATTTTCGCCAACGAGACCCTGGTGCTGCCAGGGCAATAACGTTGCGTATCAATGGGTTTGCGACAACGTGTGAAAAAGATGGAAAAAAGCGTTGACAGCCCCCCGTCCCATCAGCAGAATAAGCGGCTCACCACCACACACCGCAACGCTTCGGCGGCAACGGGATGGGGTGGTAAGGAGGGATACCCAAGCGGCCAACGGGGGCAGACTGTAAATCTGCTGGCTTACGCCTTCGGTGGTTCGAATCCACCTCCCTCCACCAGATTCACGTTGTGGCACATTCCCGGTGCGGGAGTAGTTCAATGGTAGAACCTCAGCCTTCCAAGCTGATGGTGCGGGTTCGATTCCCGTCTCCCGCTCCATTGAATGAACTTTGAATATTATCGAGTTCATGCCATAATGCAAAACTCGCTCACATAGCTCAGTCGGTAGAGCACTTCCTTGGTAAGGAAGAGGTCGAAGGTTCGATTCCTTTTGTGAGCACCATCTTAAGCACCACACCAGACGAATTCGAGATAAGCAGCCATGGCCAAGGGTAAGTTCGAGCGCACCAAGCCGCACGTCAACGTCGGCACCATCGGTCACGTCGACCACGGCAAGACCACGCTGACCGCCGCACTGACCAAGATCGGTGCCGAGCGTTTCGGCGGCGAGTTCAAGGACTACTCGGCCATTGACGCCGCTCCGGAAGAGAAGGCTCGTGGTATCACGATCTCGACCGCGCACGTCGAATACGAATCCACCACCCGTCACTACGCCCACGTCGATTGCCCGGGCCACGCTGACTACGTCAAGAACATGATCACCGGTGCCGCCCAGATGGATGGCGCGATCCTGGTGTGCTCGGCCGCTGACGGCCCGATGCCGCAGACCCGC